>JADHVP010000031.1 GCA_016783945.1 Ignavibacteria bacterium | reverse complement strand
GCCTATGCTTTTTGGTGGGACATTAGCAATTCTACCTGCCCAGCAATATTTATGACGGGACTTCTTTACCTGGCGACCTGATGCTTTTCAGGTGACAGGCCGCGCGCGGTATGAACCTGTAGCGTGTTATGCCTGACATTTGCAAAAACATTACACAGAGATACACGAAGAAGCACGGAGGAAAATTTATCTTTTTTGTCAAGTCTTTTCCATAGGTATACTACGCACTGACCTAACAAAGAACTGTATTATTATCTTAACACAGTTTTTATATGAAGTATAATACTCGGTTTGTATCCTTCAACGAGACCTTAAATCCCAACGACTTCAACTAATTCATCTACTCTCCAAACAACATCAGCATATTCATCATCGCTTATATATTTTTTATTTAAAATATCAGCCACAGTATTAATATCTTTTTTAAATTTATCGACTTCTTCAAAATCATAATTTTCAGAATTTATTTTATTTTTTAAGTCACGAAATCCTTCTATCATATCGTTTGGCATTATATTTAGTTCTTCTAAGTTCATATTTTACTCCTTTATTTTTTCGAAAAATAATATTTATTTTTACGTTTTATGTCATGTCTTTCTGATTTGCCAAATTTCAGATGAAGAATATCTGACATAACACTAATATTTTAAAAACCTCTTATTACAAATATAAATATAAAATTGGTATATTTTGAAGGGGGGGTGTTTACAATTTAATATTAACATTAACGGTTTTATTTTAGATCACACAGACTTAAAACGTGATATACGAAGAACATCTAGAACAATACTTAAAGATTATTTATTCATAGTAAAAACTATGAGGCAAAGAAACACTAAACAAAAAATCATAAAAAATATCAGAAAAGCTATATCTCCTTTAGAGTAAACACTAAAACCTGGGTTTCTACCATATTTTTTCTTATATCTCTCTGCTTCCTTTCCTAATTTTACAAAAGTCTTTATCTCTTTACCAAAACGGATATTTTTCATATTAAAGTATTGTTAAAATTTGTTAGAAAAGAAATAATTGACATAATATTAGACTATAAATTCTTTATTGCATATGTCATTATTGGTCTCAAAGTACTTTCAAATTCCGGATCTAATTTTATAGCTTTCTGCCAATCTTTTAAAGCTTCCTCATATTTTTTTAAAGAACCATAAGCCATACCACGATGACAATATATAATAGCATGTTCATCTAAAGGGTTTAACTCTAAATACTTATCATAGTCTTTTATGGCGTCTTCATAATTCTCTAATATAAAATGAGTTTCTGCTCTTGCTACATATGCTTTTTCTATATTTGGGTTAATTTCTAATCCTTTCGTAAATTCGTCTATAGCTTTATCATATTTTTTAATTTGATAATAAGTGTTTCCCAAATTAAAATAAGCTTTTTCACAATCAGGATCTAATTCTATTACTTTTTCAAATGCTTTTATTGCCTCTTCATAATTACCAGAATCTATTGCTTCATCACCTTTTTTTAAAAAATCCTCTTCTTCCGTTTTTAAATTATTTGATTTTTTCATTTTTTTTCTCTCTCCAATATCTTTAATACTTATTGTCTCTTCAATTAGTAAACTCAATTCATTTTCTAATTCAGGATTAATCTGAATTGCTTTTTCCCAATCTTTGATTGCTTCGTCATATCTATTAAGAAAACGATAAGTATATGCACGGTTATTATAAACATCAGAATTATTTGCATCCAACTCAATACATTTGTTAAAGTCTTCCAATGCTTTATCAAATTCTTTTAAAAGAGAGTATGTAAAACCGCGCATACCATAAGCTAGTTTTTGATTTTTTCCCACAGAACTTGGATTCATTTCGATAACTCTTGTATAATCAATTAGTGCTTGATTATATCTTTTAAGCTCAAAATAAGAGTTACCTCTAAATGCATATGCTTCTTCAAGTTCCGGATTTAGATTAATTAAATTTGTTAAAATTTCAATTGCTTCTTCATGATTTTCCGATTCTATCTCGACAAGTCCTTTTTTTAACATTTCTTTTTCAGCATATGTCATTTTCCAAGATGAATTAATATTCTCAACAATTTTTTTAAGTTTTTCTCCATCCCAAAGCTCAACTTCATTACTTAAAGCTAATTCAATAGCACTTTGAGTAAATTTACCTGATGTTATTACAATTGACTTTGTTGCACCATAATGCTTTTTTGCTGCTACTACTTCTTGTATTGCTTTATTGCTAACAGAACCCGAATACTTTTTAGCTTGTACAACAGTTTTTTCATCATTTTTTCTAATTATAATATCCGCTCCTTGATCTCCACTTTGCTTTGTTATAACAACTTCATATCCTTTAATAGAAAATACATCTTTTAAATAATTTTCAAACTCATATCCGTTTAGATTTTCAAATCCTCCTATTTGCTTTTTCTTGTCAATTCCTAAATTATTTTCAAAATCTTCCAATTCCTTTTCCTCAATACATTCATTTAACAAATTATTTATTTCATCATTTGTATAACTCAATTTAAATTTATCAAATAAGTTTTCAATATAAATATCTAAATTTTCACCGAAATGAAGTTCAAGAAATTCTTTAATGATTCTTTTCTTATTAGTTGTCGTAATGTTAGAAATTTTATCGAATGCAGGTATTGTTATTTTTTCTATATATTCTTTTTCTTCTTGATCTAATAATTTTGCAAATTCTTTAAGTATTTGAATATATTCTATCCTAATATTCTTTTTAATAAATACCTTTTTTAATTTCATTAAATCTTGTATAAATTGTGATACTTTATAATAAGAATTTTCTAAGAGCATATATCTATCATATTCTTTCGATGTGTTAAGAGGATTTCTTTTAGCTTGATAATATTTATTTTTAAAAAAATTCTCCACCATATCTAATTTATTATCTTTAACGAATTTTATAAGATTCTCTTCTTGATTAATGAAAGAAATTACTTCTTTAAAATTCTCATCTTTGTTATGTAGATATTTTTTGCAATATTCATATAGTAATTTTTCACTTCTATAATAGTAACAATTCTTACAATATGAAACAATTTCCCCCTTATCGTTTTCTATATTATATTTAAAATTAAGAAACCCAATCTTCTTTTCACAGTTTGAACAATATTCCATTTTATTTTTATGTTTTATGAACTATGAATAATATATTAAAAAAAATAAATGTTTTGTTAAATGTGTTAATTTTGGGAGCATATGAAATAAAATATTTAACTCATTAATTAATTAATTAATTTTAATAACCATTTCTACTTGCTGATTTTCATTTTGATAAAAAATTAAAACAATCTTTTCAGTTATTAATAATGAATCGTTTATATCATTAATGTTTTTATAAAGAAACTCATTTGGTACATTTTTAAACAAATTAATTAGATCCATATTATAAGTAATATCAACTGCAATAATTTTAGCTTCATTCTGCATACCTGCTTTAATAATTGCATTACTCAAATATTTTATATTATGATCATTTAAAAAGTAATTCATAAATATTAATCTACCAGAATTGCTATTTTGGTTTACCAACTTTGGTAATTTACATTTTACTTCAATACCAAATCTATTTTTATTAAATTCAATCAGTATATCCTCGCTTTCCTTAGAATCAAATCTATTTAGAATTTCATTAAATCTAGGACCAACATTAATAACTTTAAACTTAAGATGTTTATATAGATAAAAACTAAATATGAGTTTACTCCATTCTCCTTGAAATATATCTTCTTGTTTAGATTTTAACTTTGCTTTAACAGATTTTTGAGTGATATAATAATTATGATTATTAATAAAATAATTAAGCATATTTTCTAAGCATTGAAAATAAATATTGTTTTCTTCTTGAAAATGTATTTTAAAATAATTAATAATATACGGATTTTCATTTGCCCAAATATCTTCTTTTGATGGTATATAATTGTCAATGGTTTTAAAAATGAATTCATCAGTGAAATAGTTAACTATCATTTCATATTTTTTTATAAAACTCTTAAATCCGTTTTTAGATTTATGATTCATAATTTATGGCAATTGCTTTTTGCATATCAGTATTTTTTTTATCTAAATTATATCAGATAATGAAAATCTAAAACAATATTTAAAAACTTAATATCCCCATCTCCCCCGCTATCAAACCGCACAGCAATACAAGTATTAAAATGAAAAACCAGTAAAAGAAAAATGTATCTGTTTTCATTTCTTAATATACATATTTATGTGTGTTGTTTTGAGTTTCCTGTTATAGCTTTAAAATTCCCAACCCAAAAAATAACCATTCCCAAAACAAAAAAGACTTCTAAAATATTTACGACCTCCCCTTAATCCCCTCCTTAGCAAGGAGGGGAAGGGGTGGTCTAACAATCCTTTACTGCACCCTGCTCACTGCGGCGCTCCAGGGACCGTTGCCCGTTGTATTAAACGCACGCAAACGGTAAAAATACCTCTTGCCCGGCAATACATTATCATCGACGAAGGTTATCTTATTGTGCCTGTCAGGAGTTCCTCCTGACAGTTTTTAAAATCTTTCTCCAAAAATAACAATTCCCAAAACAAAAAAGACTTCAAAACCTTAACGACCTTAAGTTCACGCTGAGTCTTCCGAAACTTTTACTATTCATAAAGAGAGTTTATATAGATTGTATCTAAACAAAATTCCACAGAGTCCCTCTGGCGAGGAGACTCTGTGGATACTATAAGGGTTTTGTGTCACTACAGGGATAATTTAATCAAACCCCGAAGGGGTGGCATATTCTCTTATGCTTCTTGCTTTATTTTATATCACCCTTTTCCCGAAGGGACCACGATGTGGCAGGGTTTTGTTTTCATTCGTTTAATCCTTTCTATAATAATATCATCCCTTCGGGATTAATTTCTATTCCAACAATAATTATTCTCATAATAAAAAAGACTCCAAAATCCATTACAACTCTTGAAGTCTAATAATTTCTTTGTTTTTTTCCGGCATATGAAAAACAGCATTACAAAACTGTAACTATCTCTCTTTATTTATTCCCTTTAGAAAAAATGCTGTTAAACGAAGCGTCTGAGCAAGCGTTAAGAAAAATTTGACTGTCTGAACTGCTAAAAGCAGTGAGTTTCAAATTTTTTAGCTTGCGAAGATGCTGAGTAAGCATTTTTTCTACGGGTGCCTTTTTCTTTGTAACTTTCTTTTGGGCAAGCAAAAGAAAGTTTAAAAAATGATTAACATTTATCTAATGCATCAAGACAAAAGTACATAAGAGAAAACTGGATTCTTCACTTCGTTCAGAATGACATTTTAAGTTCATCATTACTTGCCTGCCCCTTGGTAAAGAATAAGTGTACAGGGTTCGTAATTCTCTTTGCGCCTTTGCGTGAAAAACTATTCCTGGATTCCTGCACAAATAAAATTTTATATATTTATTATAAAATTCTTACGTACTAAATTGCTTGTTTAAAAATTAAAGCTACATAACAAGTTTTTAATAACTCATTCACTTGTCTTTAAAAACAAAAATATTGAAAGCTCTCATTATATTACTTCTACCGCTAATATTTTGCTTATTACCAATTAAACCTATTATAAGCACTTCATATTCCGAAACGGTATCAGAAAACACGAATAACATTTCAGTAATACAGCCAGAACAAAAAAACGGAAATGAAAACGAGGTTCAAGCAGAAACCAATCACGGCGATAAATTTGCGGATACATATTTATTTGTATTCTTTATCATAGGCGGTGCTGTATTAGGCAGATACATCGCAAGAAAACTTAAACAACCTCCTGTACTCGGAGAATTGTTAATTGGTGTAATCATGGGAGCGATACTTTATCAGTTTCAGGCACCGGTAATGACACTCATACGTCACCAGGATGAAGTCAATCAGATAATACAAAATAATTTATCCAACGACGAAACATGGGAGAAAACAATAAAAAACACTCTCCCCGATGAAGCATTCGCAAAAGATGGTTATGGTGAAACATTGCTAAGTATTATGGAGAGTCCGGAATTCCCTTCGATTCGCATCACTGTTGAAGCAATATTTCTATTATCAAATATTGGAGTATTATTATTGCTGTTTCTTGTAGGTTTGGAAACAAGCATTGAAGAAATGGTAGATGTTGGCGTTTCCTCATTAATTGTTGCGATTATCGGAGTCATAGCTCCGTTTGCGTTAGGATTTTTTTTACTGAAGTTCCTGATACCGGGTCTTCATTCAAATGTTTACTTGTTTGTCGGGGCTACTCTTTGTGCCACCAGCATAGGTATTACAGCCCGGGTTTTCAAAGACATGGGAAAATTACATATTGCTGAAGCAAAAATCGTTTTGGGAGCCGCAGTTATCGATGATGTCTTTGGATTGATTATTCTTGCAGTAGTCGCCGGTATAGTTGCCAGCGGTGCGGTTTCAATGTCATTAATCGGATTAATTACTTTTAAAGCGGTTTTATTTTTAGGGATTACTTTATTTATTGGGAAAAAGTATTTAAGACATCAAATAAAATTCGCAGCATTAGTCGAACACAGAAATATCAGGCTGCTGTTTCCGTTTGCTTTACTCGTCATTCTTGCATGGCTAAGCGATATGATAGGACTGGCAAGCATTGTCGGTGCATTCGCTGCTGGACTAATTGTTAAAGAAGAATATTTTATGGACATCGATGGTAATGAATCGGATACCGTGAAAAGCGTTATGCTCCCTATAGAAACAATTTTCGCTCCTATATTTTTCGTTATTATGGGTTTGCAGGTTGATCTTTCAACATTTCTAAACTTTAATATTATAGGCGTTGCATTATTACTTACTTTCGTTGCCATTATCGGAAAAATAATATCAGGTATATTTATTAAAGGTATGGATAAAAAAATTATAGGGATAGGGATGATCCCGCGGGGAGAAGTTGGTTTAATTTTTGCAAGCATGGGTAAAGTCTTAGGTGTACTCGATAGTTCCCTGTTTTCTATAATCGTAATAATCGTTATATTAACTACATTCATTACACCACCCGGACTTAAATGGGCTTTCGATGTTTATGACAGGAAAAAAGCTTTAGCAGCACAAAAAGCAATCTAATCCATACGGTGCTTTATGCTGATTCAATCGTTACGACTAACATTGATTTGGGAATACTGCAAATTACTTTCTAAATTTATCGTTTAATAAAAGTTGATTCTTTCCTGTTATATCCTTCCAGAAGCAACTCCTATGTTTAAATTCATTTTAGTTTTGTAAATATTATCACTATCTTTAATTTTACATTAAATTTAGAAACATTTAGAATCTAAGGGGTTCCTCATGAAGCACATAATAAAATTGTCATTATTAGCATTAATACTGATTTATTTTTCATTTTTCAATCACTATCCCGAAGAGCATACGAATATTAATAATTATTTACCTATTTCAAATTTTAATAAGAAAACAGTCCCGGCAGACGAATGGTTTGAAAAGCAAAGAGCTTTTCCTTTTGATGAAATTCCTAACGAAGAATATATTGAAGCAATTGACTATGTGAAAAACCACATGTCAATCGGTTACATATCAACGGATAATAATTGGGCACTCGCTGGTCCTACTAACATCGAGGGTAGAATTACTACTATAGTTATTCATCCAACAAATCCTCAAGTTGTATACGCAGGTTGTGCAAACGGTGGAGTATGGAAATCAACTAATTTTTGTCAAAGCTGGATAAGTGTCTTCGACGATCAAAACACATCTTCAATCGGTGCCCTTGCTATAGATCCACAAAACCCGGAAACAATTTACTGCGGGACGGGTGAAGCAAATTCACTAAGAAGTTATTACCCCGGTACCGGTATATATAAATCGACTAACGGAGGTAATAATTGGACATTTATTGGTCTGGATAGCAGCTATAGCATCGGAAACATTTCTGTAAATCCTTCCAACCCATCCGAAATTTACGTTGCTGCCGTAGGCTCTTTACGAAGAAAAAATGATCAACGGGGAATATACAAATCTACTAATGGCGGTACAAATTGGATAAGATCTTTATACATTGCAGACTCAGTAGGCGCTATTGATGTTGCTGTAGACTCGGGAAATCCATCGAAAGTTATTGCTGCTCTATGGGAAAGACAAAGAAGAGAGGACTATATAAAATATGATGGTCCTATGACAGCATTGTACGTATCCACAAATTCAGGTTTAAACTGGAATGTTATTAGTGGTGGTTTTCCGTCAAACGAACCAACACTCGGAAGAATTTCACTCGATATATCATCATCGAATTCACAGATCGTATATGCCCTAACAGCATACGCTAATGGATATAACCGTGGTTTATATAAGTCAACCGATGGAGCTGCTTCATGGACACTAATAAATTCCACTGTTGCAAGCTCTTCATCCTATGCATGGTTTAACAGGATTTGCAAATCCGATCCATCAGATCCAAATATAGTTTACTGCGGTGGATTGAATATGCATAAATCGAACAATGGCGGTACTACTTTTGGTTACGTTAGTGAATCTCATGTGGATCAGCATGGAGTTGCGTTTGCACCTTCAAATCCTAATTACGTAGTCATTGGTAATGATGGTGGAATAGACTATTCAACAAACGGAGGGTCGACATGGTTATATAGTAACTCTCTGCCCGTCACACAATTCTATGCTGGAGAAATTAATTTTAACAATCCCGATATGATTCTCGGAGGTACGCAGGATAACGGCACAGTAAGAACAAGCGGAAGTGTAAGCAGCTGGTCGGAAATATACGGTGGAGATGGATTCTATTGTCTTGTAGATTATTCAAACCAAATGAGAGTTTATGCTTCTTCTCAATTCGGTGGGCTTGGAAGATCGACCAATGGGGGTGCGAGTTTTATGAGTGCTACATCGGGACTTGACTTGACTTACACAAATTGGATGACTCCTTTTGTAATGGATAAGAACAATCCTTTAATTCTTTACTGTGGAACATACAAAATTCACAAAACGACGAATGGTATGCAATCGTGGGTTTTAATAAGTCCTGATCTTACAAACGGTCACATACAAAACCTTGGCACAATAACTACTGTTGATGTTTCAAAGACAAGCCCAAATGTTATATACTGTGGAACTGATGATGCTAATGTCTGGGTTACAACCAATAGCGGAATAAATTGGAATTTAATAAACTCAGGTTTACCCAGAAGATGGGTAACACGTGTTGCAGTTCATCCTGATTCTTCAAACGTTTGTTATGTGACTTTATCCGGTTACAAAGTAGACTCTACCGGTTCTCATATCTACAAAACTTCTAACTACGGCACAAACTGGGCATCGATAGGAGGAAATCTTCCAGATGCTCCTATTAACGATGTTTTAATTGATCCGAACGATACTAAAACTCTATTCATTGCTACAGACGTTTCTGTTATGTATACAAATAATACAGGAACGAATTGGTACGTATTAGGTACAGGTATTCCTTCAAATGTTCCCTGCCACGATCTTACACTCCACAATCCATCAAGAAAGTTAATAGTCTGGACTCATGGCAGAAGTGCATTAAAGATTACCTTGCCACCTATAGTAAATATAAAAAATGAATACAATGAAACACCCGAAACGTTTTCTCTTTCACAAAACTATCCAAATCCGTTTAATCCTTTTACACATATAGAATATCAATTAGGAAAAAATACCAGTGTTACTTTAAAAATTTATGATATAACAGGAAGGGAAGTAGTAGTATTAATTAGCAAATATCAACAGAAAGGTAATTACAAAATAGAATTCGATGGGAGAAATTATTCAAGCGGTATTTATATATATGTGTTACGAACAAAGGAATATTTGAACTCAAAAAGAATGATGCTTATAAAATAATTTAATTTAATTTAATTTTTAAGATCAAAATATAAAATTGAAAATCTACTATGTTTAAAAAAATAATATTGTACGGCTTCATATTATCAATCTCTTTAATAACGTTTTCCAACGTCTTCTCAGGAACTAAAGACAGTCTTATTTTAAGACCTCATGATCTATATCCTGACGAATGGCTTGATAGATTTCCACACTCTTTTATACCATTAGATGTTGATCCCGGGTATTCAAACCCTACATCCGTTTTTATTAACGTAAACTTATCTCAAAACACAGCACCACAAAATGAGCCTTCTGTTAAGATCAGCAGAAAAGACCCGAATAGAGTCGTGGCAGCCTGGAGAGATTTTAGAACGGGAATTAATCCGGCATTGAGAAGAATTGGTTATAGTTACTCTACCGACGGTGGAACAACATGGTCGGTAAGCGCCTTACTACCGCAGTTAATTCCAAACGCACCTCTCTCCAGTGACCCGGTTGTAGAAGTTGATACCGCAGGAAATTTTTATATAATGTCTGTATCTTTAAATCAATCGAATAATAACGGCGAACTCTGGGTATTCAAATCCTTTAACCAGGGAGTAACTTTTGACTCTGTTTACCTAGTTGCAAACGGTCCATGGTTTGAAGATAAAGAATGGACTGCTTCGGATCTCAATCCAAGTAGTCCGTTTGTAAACACATTATACGTAAGCTGGACAAGGTTCACTTCAACCACAGATATATTGCTATCAAAATCTACAAACGGAGGTGCTAATTGGAGCATTCCTGTTAATGTGAGTGATCTTGCTGTTGTACAGGGCTCCATGCCTGCTATAGGACCAAATGGTGAAATTTATATAGCGTGGAGGGGTTCTTCAGGTTCCAGTGCAAAAATTTATTTCGACAAATCAACTGATGGTGGTGTAATATTTGGGACAGATAAGCTTATCAGTCCTGCTCCACAAGCATGGTTTCCCTCCATCGCTACAGACCTATCCGGAGGTCCTCGAAACGGATATATTTATGTTACATGGAACGATGAATCTAATGGTGATGACGATGTATTTTTGAGTTTCTCGAGTAATGGTGGTACGAATTGGTCTGTCCCCAAAAGAATAAATAATGATGCAATAGGAAATGGAAGGCTCCAATACTGGCCCTGGATATCTGTTAACGATTCGGGTAACATTGCTATCATATTTTATGACACAAGAAACACGCCAAACAATAATATCATAGAAGCATATTTAGCACGTTCAACAGATGGAGGACAGACTTTTACAAATGAACTTTTAAGCACTCAACAATCCCCAACTAATACACCCAATTCATCAATTAGATTTGGTGATTATATAGGAATAGATTATCTTGGAAGCAGAATCGTTCCCGTTTGGACAGATGAAAGAGCAGGTGGATTCGATATGGAAATATATACTGCAGTTATAAACACAACCGTAGGAATACAACCCATATCAAATAAAATACCAAGTGAATTTGAATTGTATCAAAATTACCCTAACCCCTTCAATCCTTATACTGAAATAAGATACAAAATTGCAAAATTCGGTAATGTAAAAATCATCGTATATGACATGCTTGGGAGAAGTGTTATGCAATTAGTGAATGAAAGACATACACCCGGCGAATATGTTATTAACTTTGATGGTAATAATATATCAAGCGGAGTTTACTTTTACAAAATTGAATTCGAAGACACAGAAAACCGTTCGGGTAATTTTCAGGATGTTAAGAAAATGGTACTATTAAAATAAATTAACACAAATAGTGTTTTATTTTTATATTGAATCGATATAAATAAAAATAGAAATTGTGCTTGCTTAAAGTTTTCAGATAAAACAAATAATCAACACACAGACTTTATAATGAGTATAGATTATACAAATCAACCGATAGAAGAAGAAATCACCACTATATCGCTTAACGTTAGAAATACACACGGAGATAACTTAGTAACCGATTTCAGGTATCCAAAGAATACTAAGAAGAAACTCCCGTTAGTTATTTTTTGCCATGGTTTCAAAGGCTTCAAAGATTGGGGATGTTTCCCATATATGCTTGACAGCATCGCCGAAGAAGATGTGTTCACGGTAAGTTTTAATTTTTCTTATAACGGAACCGGTGATAATGCAATCGATCAAACTGAGTTTACAAGACTTGACCTTTTCGCTCAAAATACTTTCTCACGAGAGTTGGACGATTTAGGAAGTGTTATTGATTACTTAGATGCAAACAGTGATAAATTCAACTATGACTTTAATGATTTAACTCTTGTTGGTCATTCTCGAGGAGGAGGTATTGCAATTATTAAAACATCCGAAGACACCAGAATCAAGAAATTAGTAGTACTCTCATCGGTAGCAAATTTCAATAGATACAGTGACGAACAGATAGAAAATTGGGGAAAAAGAGGATACATTGAGGTTCTTAATACGAGGACAAAACAAAAAATGAGATTGAACTACGCTTTAATGAAAGACTTGATAGTGAATAAAGACAGGTTAGATCTAAAAAAAGCCGTTGAAAAGATTAAAGTACCAACACTTATTATTCACGGAGAACAAGATCTCGCAGTACCCCCTTCGGAAGCTAAAACTCTTTATGATTCCAGTAATAAGGAATATACAAAACTTAGAATATATCCAAACACGGGACACACCTTCGGAGCCGTCCATCCTTTTAAGGGTACATCATCAGGAATTGAAACTGTTATTTGGGATATTATAGAATTCGTAAAAGGAAAACCAGAAGATAAAAATTAATTTATACCAACCTAATAATTTTGTATTAATACTAAATAGGAAATCCAAAATTATACTTTTAAACATAAACCGCTTATTCAAATGCATGAATAAGCGGTTTTTATTTACCTTTTCACACCTATTTAGAAATTGATTTATCGGAATAATTTCTATAGATTAATTTTACAATCATTGATTCTCTTAATGGTGATAATATGAAAAAATTATTTATCTTTACATTATCATTCCTGATATATGCTAATATATCATTTCCGCAGCAAAGAATGATAGTGAAACCGGAGGGCTTTAATCCTTCAAGACTATCAATTATTCCAGAGAAGTTTTCTCCAGTCTCGACAAGGATCAGGTATGTACATACTCCTTTTGGAATTATGTCTATTTATCCTAACATTAGAATTTTGCCAACAAGTGGTAACCAAACTGAATTTTCAGCAAGTGTATGGATTACTAATCCAGCGTATATTTTCGTCGGAGCTAACACAGACGGTGGACAGGGTTATTATTACACCATTAATGGAGGATTAAATTGGAATGGTGGCGATCTTTTACCCGGTTCTATATTGATATCTTCCGATCCTGCTGTCGTTTATGATATCAACGGTACAATTCATTTCAATTATTTTGATATTGTTATGACATCCGACAGGTCAACTAATGGAGGTGCCTCCTGGCTTGGCAGAGTTTTAATACCTTCATCGGGAGATTTTGATAAAAATCATAATGCTGTCGACCTCAATGCGGCGAGTCCTTACAGTAACAGAATTTATGTTGCCTGGTCAGACTTCTTAATACCATCACCTCCGATTGTTCTATCGTATTCAACTAATGGGGGGAATTCGTATTCTACATCTCAACAGATTGGTCAGCCGGTCAGCAATCACTACGAGCAAGGCTGCAATATCCAGATAGGACCTAATGGTGAAGTTTATTGCGCATGGGCAGCTTCTTTCAAAACTTCTCCTTTTACAGAGGATTTTATTGGTTTTACAAAATCAAGTAACGGAGGTGTAAATTGGACAACACCTATTAATGCAATTGACATAAATGGTATTCGGGGTAGGATTTTATCAACTGAAATCAGAACAAACAGTTTCCCGTCAATGGCTGTCGATAGAAGCGGTGGCATTAGGAATGGTTATATTTATGTAACATGGGCACAAAAGAATCTTGCACCCGCAGGAAGCGATGCCGATATATGTTTTGCATATTCAGCAAATGGCGGAACAAGCTGGAGTACCCCTGTGAGAGTCAATGACGATGCTATAAACAATGGAAAGCAGCAGTTCCTTCCCTGGATGACTGTCGATCAAACAAACGGGATAATTTCAATTGTGTTTTTTGATACAAGAGACGTTAGCAGTACAGATTCATGCAATACGTATTTAGCAGTTTCTCCTGATGGTGGTTCTACATTCGTAAACTTAAATGTAAGCGACCAAGTTCAAAGACCTGTTCCTCTCCAGGGATATGCAAGTGGATATTACGGAGATTATATTGGTATCGTTGCACATAGTAACAATGTAATGCCATTCTGGATGGATAACAGAAACGGACCGGTACAGTTGTACTCAGCAAGAATTACACTTGGACCTGTTATTTACCACACACCCTTACCAGATACAGAAAACCTATTGGGACCTTACATAGTCAACGCTAATATAATATCTATGGGAGCCGGACTCGTCAATGGACAAACAAAAGTGTACTGGGGTAGGGGAGCTTTGACAGACAGCATAGTAATGACAAACAGCGGCGGCAACAACTGGACAGCCAGTATTCCGGGAAACGGTTTTCAGGCAGAATACAGATATTATTTAGGAACAATAGATTCAAATGACAGAGAAACCAAATTACCAATTGGAGCACCTGCTGCATATTTTTCGTTTTATGCTACTACAGACACGATTCCACCGGTTATATCACACAGTCCATTACATGATATACCAAAAATAGAATGGCCTGATACTGTAAGGGCAGATGTAACAGACAATATAGGTATAGATTCTGTTTGGGTAAAATGGTACAAAAATACACCTTCAACAACAAAACAATTCAAACTGCTATACACCTCAGGGAATACATATTCCGCTGCATTCAATTCCTTAAATTCCGATGTAAACATACACGATTCGATTTTTTATAGAATAATAGCACAAGACAATTCAAGTATGCATAACAAAGATTCAACTTCCTTGTATCAATTCAGGATTGTCGACGTTCAATTAAATTGTTTTCAAAAAACAGGTCCCCCGAAACCCATACACAATTTACAATATACCTATGATACTATTTATGTTCCCGACACCGGGACAGTGCTGGATGTTAATGTTAAATTAATTAACATACAACACACATGGGACAGCGACCTTGATATATACATGTTCAAAAGCGGAAATACTTCTGAACTTAGTACAGACAATGGAGGAAGCGGAGACAATTACATTAATTGCATATTAAACGATTCAGCAACTACTTCCATTAAATTGGCTACGGCACCAATGACAGGGACGTGGATTCCTGAATCCCCCCTCGATGTTTTCAACTTCAAAACACCAAAGGGTAACTGGATTTTGAGAATATATGATGACTCCCCTGGTGACTCAGGGACACTCGTAGACTGGTGCGTCGAGATATTATACAATACATACGTTGGCATTGAAAAAACGATTACAATTCCGAACAGGTTTTCATTATACCAGAATTTCCCAAATCCTTTCAATCCCATAACGAAGATTCAATACTCAATCGCTAAAAGATCCTATGTTCATCTACAAATTTACGACATTCTCGGCAGAGAAATAAAAACAATCGTTAATGAAATAAAGAAACCAGGTGTTTACATAGTTGATTTCAATGGGACAAACCTTCCGAGTGGTGTTTACTTTTACAAAATTGAAGCAAGACCAGACGATAAATCAACAGAGGATTTTGTTGAAACGAGGAAGATGCTACTTATAAAGTAATGTCTCATTAATTTACTCTTAAATACATTAGAATTCAAAAATTCTAATGTATCGTTATATATAACCATTTTTTAATTATTGGTTTCATTACTCATTTTTATCCTCAATATAAATAATATAATAATTATTTTCTTTTCTGCATTCATAATACAATTATACTTAGCAGAAAGCATATAACTAATTCCGGTAAAATCATTGCATCAAATAATTAAAAATATTTTAGGCATAGTCATTCTAATAATTGCGGTTGTCATAACACTGGGAATACTGTTTAACGATTTATCAAAGAAATCATTTTATAAAGAGTCAGGAAATATAAAAGTAGAAGGTATATCTAAAAACGTTAATATATACAAAGATAAATTTGGTGTTCCCCACATCGAAGCTGAGAATGAAAACGATTTGTACTATTCACTCGGTTACATACATGCTCAAGACAGGTTATGGCAGATGGACATGGCACGAAGAGTTGCTGAAGGAAGGTTATCAGAGATATTAGGAAATGATGCTTTGGTTTACGATAAACTATTCCGGACAATTGGAATTTACAAAACAGCATATCAACTCTTTGAAAACGTTTCTCCAAAATCGAGAGAGCTTTTACAAAATTATTCGAACGGTGTTAACTATTTTATAGAAACACACTCTAAAATACTACCTCTTGAATTCGACGTTCTTGATTATAAACCAGACTACTGGAAACCGGAGCACTCTTTAATGATAGTCAGACTTATGGGATGGGAGTTAAACCTGTCCTGGTACACAGAATATATGTTCGGAGAAATCGTCAATAAATATGGCTTAAGTAAAGCTCAGGATTTTTTTCCCTCATACCCGGAAGACGCACCTTATATTATCAAAACACAAACCGAAACAAATGAAAAGAATTTACACAAAACATCTGATACTACAAAACAGCCCCCCAGAACAGTTATAGAAAATAATTACAAAGACCTCACTATTCTCGGAAGTGATTTCTTTAATGATTTGATAAATTTTAGAAAATTCATAGGAATCCCTGGAACCCATATTGGAAGCAATGCATGGGTAATAAGCGGGAAAAAATCTGAAACTGGCAAACCAATATTAGCTAACGATCCTCATCTTGCCTTACAGGTTCCATCAAAATGGTATGAAGTAGAGCTTATAAACAAGAATATTAATATGAGCGTTTCAGGTTTTTCAATTCCGGGGGCACCGGGAATTGTAATCGGACACAACAACATAATAAGCTGGGGCATAACAAACCTTATGAATGATGATTCCGATTTCTATATATTGGATAAATCAGCTGGGAGCAGCAACAAATATATATATAACAATATTCATTACAATCTTGATAGCACAGTAGAAAGTATTAAAATAAAAAACGAAGTTGATGAATATGTTTTTACGACTTATCAAACTATAATTGGACCGGTGATTTCTGATATTGAGAAAACAGGTTTCATTTCCGAGCAAAGATTCACAAACATAGAAAATAAGATATTAACTTTTAGGTGGACAGGCTTTGATGTAAGTGACGAGACTGAAAGTATCTACAACGTTAATTATTCTAAAAACTGGGATGATTTCAAAAATGCACTTAAAAATTTTGGACTTCCTGCGTCAAACTTTGTATACGCCGATACTGCCGGTAATATCGGCTACCATGTGGCTGGGAAAATCCCTCTCCGTAAGAGCTTAACAGAATTCTCATCACCCGTATATCCATCAGGGGGAGAAGTAGACTGGACTGGTTATATAAACTTTGATAATTTACCTAACACGTATAATCCTGAAGACGGTTTCATCGTAACAGCAAACAATAAGCCAAAGAAAGATTTTGAACAATACATTTCGAATCTTTATGAACCCCATTACAGGGCAGAAAGAATAGAGAGCCTGCTTAAAGCAAGAAACAACTTTTCGGCAAATGAATTCAAGTTAATTCAGAATGATGTTTATGGGCTGCAGGCGAAAGATTTTTGCAAATACATTTACATCGCATATTCCGATACAACAAAAAAATACGGTGATGATACATTATTTGTAAAAATACTTAAGAACTGGGATTATGAAATGAAATCATACAGTATCCCGGCAATGTTGTTTTCACAATTTGAAGTTGAACTTTATAAAAACCTTTATAAAGGGAAGTTGGGAGAAGAATTATTTAAAGATTATATGTTTTTAAAAAACATCCCGGTCAGGAATACTTCAAGACTGCTGATAGAAAACAATTCATGGTTCTTCGAAAATGTTAATGCTCTTGGTCAAACAGAAAATCGGGATTTTATAGTAAGAAAGAGCTTCAAAGAAGCAGTCGAAATATTAAAATTAATTTTAGGTTCAGATTATAATAACAACTGGGCATGGGGAAATTTACATAAAGTAATATTGCAGCACCCATTGGGAATAGTACCTGCACTTAGTTCACTTCTTAACATAGGTCCATATAAAATAGGGGGAAACGGTACAACCATTGCATTAGCGGAATACAGTTTTTCTCAAGCTCTTAAAACCGGAGAATTCGAAACCTTTCTCGGACCATCGATGCGAATGATTGTAGATCTCTCAAATATGAATAATTATTATTCGATTCTTCCCCCGGGACAATCTGGACAACCTCTTCATCCAAACTACAGAGATCAGACAAGGCTCTGGTTAAATGGGGAATATAAAAATGTAACTTCTTTCTCGAATGCAGCGGGAAATGAAAACGTTAAAGTCTTAATTCTTGAACCGCATTAATATTAACTATTAGTTCAATTGATTTCTAACAAAGAAAAATTTTTAAAGTACAAACCTAAGAAATTTCTCGGGCAGAATTTTCTCGTAGATGATAACATTGCTAAAAAAATCATCAGAGCCTGTGACATTAAGAAAAACGACTCGTTAATTGAAATAGGACCGGGGCACGGTGCTTTAACAAAGCATCTTGTTAAACTTACAAAGAATTACCTTGCTGTTGAAATAGATCATACAATAATCGAAAAGTTGAGGCTTCAGTTTGATAACAAATTAAAAATAATCCATCAGGATTTTTTAAAACTTGACTTTGATTCAGAACTAAATGACATCTTTAATATTAAAAATAAATTAAAGATAATAGGTAATGTACCATACAATATAACAACAGAGATTTTATTCAAGCTATTTGAATTAAAAGATAAAATAGAGTTTGCTGTAATGATGATACAGAAAGAAGTAGCTCAAAGAATTACGGCTAAACCTAACACAAAGGCTTATGGTATACTCGCGATTCAAACCCAGTTGAACACATCTCCGGAAATTCTCTTCAATGTTCCACCAACTGCGTTTTTCCCGAAACCAAAAGTACATTCGTCTGTAATAAAATTAGAATTCGGAAAAGAAAAATATAAGTTGGATGACAAAACTCTATTCAAAAAAATAGTAAAAGAATCTTTTGGTAAAAGAAGAAAGGTCATGAGGAATTCTCTAAAGAATCTTTTCGATGACCTCAACATAGTTACGAACAGGATCGAGTTCGATTTTTCAAGAAGACCTGAGAACGTATCCATACATGAATTTGTAACACTATCGAACGAAATCTCACTACTTAGAAAAATACAGAAATGATAAAAGATATAAAATCAAAAATTATAAACTCGAACATAGTTAAAAACTTTTCCGATGAGATTGTTCATAAAAATGTTTTTTTAAAAAGCGTCCATGGGTCCTTAATATCTTTTATCATAGACCATTGCTACAGTAAAATAAACAAGAAAATAATATTTTTATCTAACGATCCCGATAAAGTATTAAAGATCAAAGATGACCTCGACTTAATAAGCGGCAGCGAATTTGTTTCTCTTTACTCTCCGGACAAAACAACAGGAGATGAAGAACTAACTAAATCCTTAACTAATCTTGTCGATAACAAGGAATTCATAGTTTTTATTAATTCCGATGATCTGCAACAAAACATTATTCCCAAAAATAAATTTAAAGAATCGATTATAGAGCTTCGAAAAAACACAGAGTATAATTTCGAAGAGCTAATTTTAAATTTTAACAAATTTAATTACTGCAGAAATGATTTCGTTGAAGAAGTTGGTGACTTTTCAATAAGAGGTGGAATTATAGACCTTTATCCTGAACACCTTGATACTCCCATAAGGATTGAATTTTTTGGAGACACCATTGAATCAATAAGAGAATTTGACATAACTACACAGAGATCGATACGGGAGATTGATAGGATTAGAATTGGTATGAATCTTCAGGCTAATGATGAAACAACGGATGCAATTCAGAAAAATGAAACAATTGTTAATTATATACCGGATGAGGCGGATATATTCATAGATGAGCCTGATATCATTGACACAAGAATTGAAAATCTATCATTGAGTGAATCATTTAAAAATAATAGATGTATTTACTTTTCCACATTTAAAAAGGATACATCCAATACTAATATATTATCAAACTCGTCAGTAATCGATTTTGATTCGAAACCACAACCAGACTTTCATTCAAATCTTAAACAACTTTATAATAACCTTATTGAACAAATAAAAAAGGGATTTGATGTCTTTATATTATGCTCTGATCAACATCAATCAAAAAGGATTAAAAACCTCATCGAAGATTTTGAGGATGATAACATCTTTAATTTAGATAGAAGCATTCGAAAATCTAATGGTGAAACGGTTATCAAGAAAGAAGTTTCAATAAAGGATAAATTTAATGTACTGCCTGAATCACTTCATACGGGATTTATTTTTCCAGACAATCGCATCGTTGTTTATACTGAACACCAGATTTTTGGAAGATACTTTAAACAGTTAAGAAAGAAAAAGAAGAAGTTTCGGGGTTTAACATTTGATGAATTAAAGGAACTTCGCCTTGGAGATTATATTGTTCACAGAGATTTTGGAATAGGTATTTATTCAGGTTTAAAAAGGATAAACGTTGGAAATAATGAACAAGAAGTCGTAAAGTTATCATACCAGGGAGGTGACACAGTTTTCCTTAACTTAAACTATGTCAATGTAATAAAAAAATATTCGGGTACCGAAGGTCACAAACCAAAGCTTACAAGATTAGGCGGGGGGGAGTGGGACAGAATTAAAGCTCGTACAAAAAAGAAGGTTAAAGATATTGCAAAGGACCTAATCATACTATACGCAAAAAGGAGGTCCGAATCTGGTTACAATTTTTCACCCGATACGCACTGGCAGCGGGAATTAGAAGCAAATTTTTTATACGAAGACACTCCTGACCAAATGTTTTCAACTGAGGATGTTAAAAGAGATATGGAGTCCGAAAATCCAATGGACAGGTTGATTTGCGGGGATGTAGGTTTCGGAAAAACAGAGGTCGCTATTCGTGCTGCTTTTAAAGCAATACTCGATAACAAACAGGTTGCCCTACTTGTACCGACAACTATACTTGCAGTTCAGCATTATAATACTTTTAGAGACAGGTTTAATGCTTTTGCAGTTGAAGTCGAGAGCATCTCAAGATTAAAGCCAAGAAAAATACAAAAGGAAATTCTTCAAAGACTTGAAGATGGAAAAATAAACATAATTATTGGTACACACAGAATATTGTCAAAAGATATTAGATTTAAAGACCTTGGTTTACTAATCATTGACGAAGAGCAAAGGTTTGGTGTAAAGGCAAAAGAAAAACTTCGAAGTCTTAAACCAAATCTCGACACTTTAACATTAACTGCAACACCAATTCCGAGAACATTGAACTTTTCCCTTTTAGGAGCCAGAGACCTTTCAATCATCAATACCCCTCCTAAAAACAGAAAGTCTATTATCACAGAGATAATCAATCTTGATTGGAATTTGATAAGCAACGTCATAAGAAAAGAACTCGACAGAAACGGGCAGGTTTACTTTGTAAATGATAAGATATCTAATCTCGATATTCTTGCAGATAAATTAAAGAAGCATGTTCCGGAGGCTAAAATTGGAATCGCTCACGGACAAATGGATGGGAAAGAACTTGAAGATGTTGTTGTGAATTTTATTGAAAAGAAACTGAATGTATTGCTTTGTACAAAAATAATTGAGTCAGGTCTTGATATACCGAACGTCAACACAATAATTATTAATAATGCTAACATGTATGGACTTGCAGAATTATACCAGCTACGCGGAAGAGTTGGAAGAAGTGATATACAGGCTTATGCATATTTTGTATCACCTCCGACAGGAAAACTCACAAGAACTGCAATCAGACGATTACAGGCAATTGAAGAATACACAGAACTTGGTTCGGGATTTAATTTGGCAATGCGAGACATGGAGATTCGTGGCGTCGGTAATTTGTTAGGCAAAGACCAGAGCGGGTTTGTTCAACAGATTGGATTTGAGATGTTCATTAGTATTATCGATGAAGCAGTCACAGAACTAAAAGAAAATGAGTTTAAAGAATTATTCAAAAATGAAGATGCACTAAAAAGAATTGGTGATAAAATTCAAAAAAAAGCTGAAGAAAAAAGTACAATTTTTGAAAATGACTTGAATGCTCTTATTCCGAAAGACTATGTAAACAATGACACTGAAAGACTTAACATTTACAAAAGACTATACGAGCTTGATGAACTGGATAAATTAGATTCTTTAAAAGAGGAATTGAAGGACAGGTTCGGAGAATATTTGGAGGATGTAGAAAACCTGTTTAAGGTTGTTGAATTAAAGATTAAGGCTACTCAAATCGGACTTGAAAAAATTAATTTGCATAACAGAGAACTTACTTTTTATTTTCCACAGGATAAAAATCATAAAATATTCAAAAGCGATTTCTTTACCAAAATAATTGAGCGAATATCCTCTGAGAAAACCAATAAATATGAATTAATCGATGATAAAAACAAATTAATTATTATGTTCAGACTTGAAGGTGATGATGATTTATATAGATTACAAGAAGTTCAGGAAATATTGTCAATTTAAGGTTACAAAAACATTTATAGAATGTAATTTTAAAATGTTTATAGCGACTTATATGTTTTGACTTATTATGACTTTGCATATAAATTCACTCTGAGTATATTTACAGACAATATAAAAATAATGATTTATTTTGACTGCAAAATAACAGCGGAAGTCTCCTCAACTATTTTTCTGTATGTTTTTGTAAAAAAGTTCTTTGCTTTAATGTCTGATGGGCACTCCTTAATCGTCAAGGAAGACGCCTCAATCGTTGAGAATACAACTTAACCGTCGAGGAAGACGCCTCTGTCATTGAGGAAAACGCCTCAGTCGTAGAGAAGCACTCCTTAATCGTCGAGGAAAACGACTCGAACATTGAGAATATAACTTAAGCATTGAAGAAACCTACTCGAACGTTGAGGAATGCTCAACATACGTCGAAGGATACAACTTTTTCATTGAGATTTACGCCTCAGCGGTCGAGGAAAATGTCTCAATCGTTGAGGAAGAACAAAAAGTGCTTTTTTTACATGAAAACAGCATATTTTAAATAAACTAATTAATAATTAAATTTTTAAAGACGGTGAGAACAAATCGGACAATTCTAAGACCCGATAACAATAACGGTACAAGACATTTATAACTTTTAAAAATTTGTATTTAACTACAATTACGTAACTTCAGTAAATTTAAATAATTTCTTATAAAATTAAACAAATAGGTTATTCCATTACTTAATTAAAAGATCACTATGAAATATTTTTTATTAATAATATCGACGATAGTTTTTCTTTCCAACTCACTAATCGCACAATATACAAATGTTCAGATCAGCAATGTACAAAGTCCAAATGAACCCTCTATAATGATAAATCCTAAAAATACAAATCAAGTTGTAGCGGGGGCAAACATTGCAAGTTATTACTACTCAACTAATGGAGGGCTTACATGGACAAGGGGAGTATTAACTTCCTCACTATACGGTGTATGGGGTGATCCATGTATAATTGTAGATACAACAGGTGCATTTTATTTTTTCCATTTATCAAATCCTCCCGGACCTGCATGGATTGATAGGATTGTTTGTCAAAAATCTACAAACGGTGGTATGAGCTGGAATGACCCGGGTTCATACACGTTCCACGATCCGAATAAAGAACAGGATAAAGAGTGGGCATGTGTTGATAGAACGAACAATTATATATATGTCACTTGGACACAGTTCGATTCCTACGGCAGTTCCAGCCAGCTTGATAGTTCAAATATCTTGTTTGCCCGCTCAACAAACGGCGGAGACACATGGGACATTGCTAAAAGAATCAATCAATTAGGGGGTGATTGCGTAGATGATGACAACACTGTTGAAGGAGCGGTTCCATGCGTGGGACCAAACGGAGAAGTATACGTGTCATGGGCTGGACCTAAAATCAGAAATTCTCAATTTGGAATTTTCTTTGATAAATCAACTGATAAAGGACAGACATGGTTAAATAACGACATTTATGTTACAGATCAACCCGGCGGCTGGGCTTTTGATATTCCAGGTATATACAGATGTAATGGAATGCCGATCACTTCATGCGATATTAGCGGGGGACCTCATCATGGTACTATTTATATTAACTGGTCAGATCAAAGAAACGGCACAACAGATACTGATGTATGGTTAGTAAAGTCAACCAACGGTGGTCAAAACTGGAGTACACCCAAAAGAGTTAACGATGACCCTGCCGGAAAACAACAGTTTTTTACCTGGATGGATATAGATCAAACCACCGGTTACTTATATTTTGTTTTTTACGACAGAAGAAATCACTCAAATAATCTTACGGATGTTTATATTGCAAGATCAACAGACGGTGGAACAACTTTTGAAAACATTATAATAAGTGCAACTCCCTTTTTACCTGTTAGTGGATTCTTCGGGGATTATTCCTGTATAAGCGCTCACGATAACAAAGTTAGACCTATCTGGGCAAGATTAGATGGCAGCACACCTAATATTAGTGTTTGGACGGCGATTATAGATTTCCCTGCAAATGTTATTAACATTACAACCAACATTCCATCAGAATATCATCTTGGTCAAAACTTCCCGAACCCATTTAACCCAACAACAAGTATTAAATTTGATATACCGGGTTCAACATTTACTAAAATTAAAATCTACGATATTCTTGGAAAAGAAATAGCAACTCTTGTAAGTGAAGAACTAAGTGCAGGAAGTTATGAAGTCGAATGGGATGCATCTGAATACACGAGCGGCATATACATGTATAAACTTATAACGAATGATTTTTCTGAAACAAAAAAGATGTTACTCATAAAATAAAAAACGTTATAGATTTAATCAAAAAGGTTAGGCATTTTTGTCTAACCTTTTTTTATTAAACAAATCAAAAATTATTATATTTTATTTTTAGTTAACATTTCAGATTTTCTTACATCACTTAAAGCATGCATAAAAAAGAAAAGAAAAAGCAGAAGGTAAAGACTCTTCACAAAGAAGAGGTTATAAAAAAATCTATCCACCAAGCTATAAAAAGAATTATCCATTTTGAAGAATGGAAACCCTTCAATCTATTAGGACCTCACCTAACAAAAGATAAAAACACTCTTGAGATTTATTGCTACTTCCCTGGCTCTGTAGAAGTACTTTTAAAAACAAAGGATAAAAAGAAAAAAGATGTTTTAATGCAAGAAATTGACCCGGCAGGTTTTTACAAAGCAGTTTTTAAAAACACAAAAGAGATTTTTCAATACAAATATTCGATACTCTTTCAGAACGGAACAACTAAAGAACAATATGATCCCTATGCGTTCGCAGTTAATTTTGGAGATTTGGATATTCATCTCCTTAAAGAAGGCAATCACTTTAAGAGCTATGAAAAGCTTGGAGCTAAAGTTAAAACAATAAATGATATCAAAGGAGTTCAGTTTGCAGTTTGGGCACCTAATGCAAAGAGTGTATGCGTTGTTGGAGATTTTAATAACTGGGAAGTTGGATCATACCCGATGGAGAACTTAGAAAATTCCGGTATATGGGGACTTTTTATTCCAGGCATTGGTGTCGGTGAGATATACAAGTTTGCAATTAAATCCAGAGAAGATAATAATCTACATTTAAAAACAGATCCGTACGCATTTCAATCTGAACTCAGACCGAGCACTGCTTCAATTGTGAATACTCTTGATAATTATGATTGGAATGACAAGGAATGGATAAGTAAGAGAAAAAAATCTGATTTTAAAAATCAGCCAATATCAATCTATGAAGTTCACCTGGGATCCTGGAAAAAGGATTATGACAATCCTGATTTTCACAATGAATGGGGTTATAAGAATTATAAACAACTTGCGTATGAGCTTGTCGAGTATGTTAAAGATATGGGTTATACACACATTGAACTTTTACCCATAATGGAACATCCGCTCGACCAGTCATGGGGCTACCAGGTAATAAATTATTACGCACCTACAAGCCGCTTTGGGACCCCTGAAGATTTTATGTTCTTTATAGATCATTGTCATCAAAA
>JADHVP010000127.1 GCA_016783945.1 Ignavibacteria bacterium | reverse complement strand
CTCTGTTTTTAATTTCTTTAAAAATATACTATTTAAAAAATAATTACTATGCTTTAATTTGTTGTTAATTTAACAACTATGTTTCATATAGTAAAAAAACTACTTTTCAGAAGAAAATTTCTTAAATAAATCTTTTTTTTAAAAGTAACATCGAAGACAAAGTTCGTCGACGATAATGTAATGCCGGGCTTTAGGTATTTTTACCGTGTCCGTGCATTTAATACAACGGGCAACGGTTCCTGGAGTGCCGCAGTCAGCAGTAAGGGAGTATAACCCCCCTGCCTGCAGCAGGCAGGCCTATCCCCCCTTTCTGAGAGGGGGGAATTAAAGGGGGGTTTGTAAATATTTTAGAAGTATTTTTTGTTTCGGGAAATGTTATTTTTGTGTTATGTCTGATGTTCTTATTCTGACAATTAATTCAATGTAGAATAATTAATAATTAAGAGTGATAAGGAATCAATGATTGTTTCGGATTCAGATACACTCACATACTTATTGCACAGAGTTGGTGAGAAGCAATTAACTTCAAAAAGAAGAATTATACGTAAAGCTCTTGAAGGGAACGTTGACTCTGCGAACTTCCTTCAGACGTTTGGTAATTCTAATATAACTGCTTATGTGGGTTTTATTGACCTCGCGGGCTTTAGTACCTTTGTCCAAGGTCAATCTCCAGAGAATATAGGTGCCTACCTACAGCCGTTTTTGGAAAAGACCATAAATATTCTTTCTAATCGTTCTGCTTTGATCGATAAAATGATAGGCGACGAAATCATGTTCGTGCTTCCAGAAACTGAAGAAGAAAATAATCCGCATGAAATACTCCTTCTTGGTCAAATTATGGGAGGTCTTCACGATCTTGCCTTTGAACTCAAATCCAATTATAAATATCGAATTGGACTCTCGTACGGAAAAGTTAATGTCTTTCATCTTAAAGGTGAGAAGTATTCTGAGTGGAGCATTGTGGGAGAGCCTGTCCATGTGGCAAAACGCTTAAATGGACTGAAGGAATTAAAGTTTCCTAATCCCGTGTGTGGAGCCTTTGGTCTATCTCTTAGTAAACAATCTTTCGAAACAGTAACAGTACAGATGCAGCATAAACTTGAAATAATCGCTGGATTCGCTTCTCGTTTCACTCACAATATTATACCTGATCCAAAGGACTTGAAAGGAATTGGCAAAGTTCTATGGGCATACTTGAGATCGAGAGAATAGGTAAATTTATATAATCCTAATTAACAAAAGAAATAATAATTTTGATTCATAACAAAGTATTGAAATATAGTGTCAGGTATTCTCGTCTGACACGTATCAGTTCATTGTGTAGCACTTCTTCGGAGGAAGACCTGACACAACACAATAATTTTGATGTGGTGTGGGTGTACTTCATTTAATAAATATTCATTGTAGCATAATTTAAATTCAGAGCTATAGAGCAAAATATTACTACTTTACAAATAATCACTATCTCAACTGCCGTTCTAGGTGCTGTTTTAGGCATAATAAACATTTGGCACAATCTCGACAAGACCCGCGTGAAACTTAAAGTGCTACCTGCTCATGCAATACCAGTCGGAGGATTTGATCCACGAGCAAAACTATCTATTACGATAACAAATCTTAGTTCTTTTCCAGTAACAGTATCAGAGTTAGGTTTGTTATATAAAGGTACTAACGAACGAGGAGAAATAATAAATCCAATATTACTTGATGGAGGAAGCTGGCCTCGACGGCTGGAACCAAGATCCTCGATTACTGTTTGCAGCCAGTTGCCTGAAGTGACTGAGTCTAAGATAAAATGTAGCTATGCCGAAACTCAATGTGGTGTGGTTGTTAAAGGAAATAGTGATGCACTAAAGCAAATTGCTAATGAGCAAATAAAGAAAACCAGACACAACAAAAAAGAATTAAATGAATAAAACCACAAAATTAATCTTATTGATAATAGGTATATTATTATTGCTTATTGGTTTAGGTAATATTTGGGATGATTCGCGAGTATTAGTTTATGACCTTACGGCAATAATCTCGGGAATAGGATTTATTATAATAAGTAGAACAAAGTGAATAATAATATTTTTAATGTTTGTAGATGTTTCTCACCTGTCTGCAACAGGCAGATCTGACACAAAATTAAGAATATTCGTAACTATTGATTAATTAATCCGTATAATTTCATAATTGGAGTAAAGACTCAAAATCTTGCGTCTTTACAGACCTTTCAATGTTATGTAATCATAATTAATCATTAAGCAACATCTAGATCTTAATTATAAAATTATGAAAAAGAAAACAAACCTTTTATCATCCCTTTTAATTGCACTGATAGCCGGGTTTATTTATTTCCAGTTTGGAGGAGTTGAAGATATTAAGAGTATTGCTTCTCTGGGTTTCCGAATGGTCAGTGAACCTATCGAAGATATTACTACTACTCAATTAGCTTCGAATGGAATTCGAATTAATATTACTAATAAGAAGATGGATGGAAGTTCTAAGCAAAATGTAAATGAGAATTATGTATATATAAAAAATGGTTCAAAAAATCTTGCCGTGATAGACCATAATAGTAATACAATTTCTTTTACTAATAATCATGAAGGGACAGAAGTACCATTCTTTGAAAATTCACCAATGACGATAGAGGGTGAAATAACCTTCAGTCCTGAATACTTCGTTCCATTTAGTAAGGATAATGATATCTATCTTGAAACTATTCGTATCCCTAATTACCAGGAATACATTACAGAAGCAGATCCTTTGGTTGATTATTATAAAGCAACTATTCCTATCGAAATTTGTAATGTTACCCCAATGTCGATTAAGTTAACGGATAGCAATACCATAGAACTAAATATAAAAGGATTAGAGTGGAAGGGTATGAATCATAAGCTAAATGTTGCGATGAAAAAATTAAATACTGCCCTTAGAAAGCTGTCAGAAAATTTGAAGGATATGGACTTTCGTTTTCACATCGAAGGCAATCAGGAAGAGTTTGAATTAAGTATGAAAGAGTTCGAAGCTGGTATGAAAGAATTTGAACAGGAAATGAGAGAGTTCGGTTATGACTTCGAACAGGATATGAAGGAGTTCGAACAGGATATGAAAGAATACGAAGAAGATATGAAAGAATACGAAGAAGATATGAAAGAATATGAAAAAGATATGAAAGAATATGAACAGGATATGAGAGAATATGAACAGGACATGAAAGAATACGAAGAAGATGTGAAAGAATATGAACAGGATATGAGAGAATATGAAAAAAATATGAGAGAATATGAACAAGATATAAAAGAATATGAACAGGATTATGAAGAATATATAGAGGAGGAAAGTATTTAAAAATATGGAAAGAAAATTGTTCGTTTAGAAGCAAAATAACTAATTCTCCATGTTAACAAATGTCGTTCCTGATTTTTCGGGAATGACATTTTTTTTGCATCTAATCAAAGCCTTCCGAACTTTATGCAACAATTAAGAGAGACTTTATTAAGTTTGATATAAACTCTATTTTTCAAAGAGTCCCTCAAACAATTTGATTTTACGTTTACAAGAGAGGGACCTAACATAAAACAGTAAAGTGAAAAGGAGTATTGAAAATTTAATTGAAATGCTGTTAGGAGTTAGGTATAAACAATGAGGTCCGAAATGATTGGTGAATTACTGGATATGGTAAAATTCATTCTTGGATTTTTACTATGGATTCTATTTCTGCTTCTGCCAACCGATGGCTGGGATCCGATGCTGAGAGTTGTTTTGATATGCCTAATTGTGTCCGTTATCTTCTCATGGAAAGCGTTGCGGAAGGGTTTCATTTTGCAATGGGGTACACTAATATTTCTCCTTTTCTGTGCGATATCACTATACAGCTTCAGATGGGTCTGGCTGAACACATGGGAATTATTGCAAATGGTTTTCTGATCGGTATTATCTGGTTCACAGTGCTTATAGGCAAACCATTCACGCTGCAATATGCACGAGCAGACCTGCCGGCGACAGTTGCAGGTCCTCCTCCCATTTCAAATCCGACCTCAATTGCTTCTATAACCTGTTTCTGTGAAGCACCGGCTCTCAATGCTTCGTTAATGTGCCATTCCATACACGACTCGCAGTTTATACAAATGGAGATTCCTATAGCTATCAGCTCCTTATGTTTCTTTTCAAGCTCACCATCTGCATAAGTTTTTTTCCCCATCTCGGTGAAAGCGTTGTAAACTTTCGAATTCTTTGAATAAAATTTGTGAGCGTGCTGCCTGTCTTCTATGATTTTCTTAATTTTTTCAGAATCGCTGTTGTTCATTTTATTTTTCTTCTTGAAGTTTCTTAAGCATCTTTTGTGAATTCTCGAAGTTTGGATCAACCTCGAGGGCTTTCTTATAATACTTGATTGCGTTTTCTTTATCACCACTTACCATATATGCTTCTGCGAGACTGTCGAATGTATTTGCTGATTCAGGAAAGAGGTTTGTGTTTAATTGGAATAATTCAATTGCTTCTTCATATCTTGTAATGCTCAATAATTCATATCCCAAATTGTTAATAGAGTTTTCAGTAAATCTATAATTGATAGAGTCTTTCAGCATAGGTTCTATTTTATTTTGTAAAGAGCCCATATCATTATTAACGAGACCTTTACGAATTTCAAAAACAAAATCAATAGGAGGTAACGAAAACTCTTCTTCATTAAGAATATTAATGAAACAATCGAATAACCCGTAAGCACTAAATGAATTGTTAGTCAGAACTATTAATGTTTGATCTTTATCAACCATACGTATAAACATGTTTATATATCCTGCCCAACCACCTCCGTGTTCAAATACTTTTCCATTAGGTGTATTTTTGATACGCCACCCAAAACCGTAATTAGTTTTCGAACTATCATTGAGAGTACCGGGTGTGAAAGCTTCTTCCAATGTTTCTTTGTTTACTAACTTCTCAGTATAAAGGGCTCTATCCCATTTAAACATATCTTCCACAGTTGAATTGACACAACCATCACCAACAATTCCATCAAGATAATATACATATTGAGATGCTTCTACACTATCAGGGAATGTGTATCCTCCATCAGAAATTGAAAAGACATGACTATATGCATACTCATTAATTTTTTCCGAGCGGTAGCGTCTGTTAACAACCTGTGTTCTATTCATGCTTAATTTATCAAAAATATTATCCCTTAGAAAATCACGATATGGTATACCTGATACTATTTCAATTATCGAAGCGAGCATAGCATAACCGGTGTTACAGTACCGGTATTTCTCACCGGGAGCAAACAAAACTTCTGGTTTATGTACTTCAAACATTTCCCATATATCATCGTTGTCAGCAATTTTATTTCTGTCCCAAATTACACTAAACATTTGTCCATAATCCGGTAGTCCTGAAGTATGATGCAATAAATGCCGTATAGTAATTCCTTCGTAAGGTAAATCAGGGAAATATTTTTGAATATCGTCTTCATACTCAAGTTTGCCATTTTCTTTCAATATCATAATACACATTGCAGTGAATGCTTTTGAAATTGAAGCAAGATCGAACATAGAATTTGTAGTTAGTTTTTCCTTTGTTAAAAAGTTAGAAAAACCAAAAGACTTTTTATAAATAACTTCTCCATTCTCAGCTACAAGTATTGTTCCATTAAAGTTATATCGATCTTGAGCAATTATCATTATAGAATCAATACTTTTAACATGTTGGGAAATGGATTGTGAATAATTTACATTAGTAAATAAAGTAATCAAAAAAAGTAAAAATAGAATCTTCTTCATGAAATATTCTCCTTCAACATTAAACTGTTTTAAAATTTATTTATTTTTTCAGAATCGTTGTTGTTCATTTTATTTCTCTTCTTGTAGTTTTTTCAACATTTTTTGTGAGTTCTCAAAATTCGGATCAACCTCGAGGGCTTTCTTATAATACTTGATTGCATTTACCTTATCACCGCTTACCATATACGCTTCTGCAAGACTGTCGTATGTATTTGCAATATTGGGGAACAGTTTTGTATTGAGTGTGAATACTACAATTGCCATATCATATAATTTCTCTTCTAATAATGTATATCCAAGAATGTTGAATTCTAAATCGCGTCGTATTTCATATCCATTTTCTTCTAACAACCTCTCCGCATTTTCTAATGTATAATCGATTCCTTTCTCTTTCATACTTTCGTACAGGAACTCTTCAACCTTTGGCTTTGGCATGTCATATTCCTGGTCGAACAGGATTGCTTCGAGTGTGGGTGATATGTTAAGAGCTCCAAGGTCGTAGTTAGATAGAATTATCATATTTAATTTGTCATCGATGAACCTATAGAACCTTGCGTTTATCCCGGGAGCACCACCGCCGTGCCCGATAACCGGGTGTCCATATATAGTGTCTAATCTCCAGCAATATGCGTAATTGTTTAGAAAAGGAGTGAACATCTTTTCCTTTGATTCTTCATTCAGCAGTAAATCACCGTATAAAGCCTGGTCATACTTAAGCATGTCTTCTGCAGTGGTTTCTATTCCGCCGTCAGCATTTGCAGGAGGTACAAGAAAGATGTTGCTTTTAAATTTTC
>JADHVP010000002.1 GCA_016783945.1 Ignavibacteria bacterium | reverse complement strand
TTAAATCAATTTTCTTTGTACTTCTTTTTGTTTTCATTGCTATACTGTTTTAAGGTTATAAAATTTCAGCTCTTCCTTTACAGTATAGTCTTTTTATTTTTAAAAACTACTGCAATATAGTAAGCTGCTGCAGGCAGGCATAACACGCCAATGTTCATACCGCGCGCGGGAAGTAAACTCATGATACGATAGCACTACCGATGCTACCAGAAAATAAAACCTTCATACATTTTACCATTTTTAAAATAAATCATAAGAATTAATTTGAAGATAGAGAGTTACTACTTAACACAATTCGCGAATATTTAAATAAATAAACAAAATGCCTTTAGTACCAGAATACATACAGAACTTGAAACCATACGTTCCCGGTCGCTCGATTGAAGCGATTAAAAAAGAGTATGGACTAAAAAAAATATACAAGTTAGCCTCAAACGAAAACCCGCTGGGACCCTCACCCAAAGCAGTCGATGCAATGATAAAAGCAATGTCAGGCATTAACCGTTATCCCGACATGGGTGCTCTTGAGCTAAGGGAGAAGCTGGCGAAAAAATGTAACGTTCAAACGGAGAACGTAGCTGTCGGTAACGGGAGCGAAGGGATCCTGGCGAATATACTGCGTTGCTTTTTGTGCGATAAAGATGAGATGCTATCATCCGAAACGACCTTCATCGGATTCCGTGTTCTTGCGATGGGCAGGGAAAACAGGTTTATCGAAGTACCGATGCAGGGAGATACGTATAAATTCGACCTTGATGCAATTGCCGATAGTGTAAACGAAAACACAAAAATTATCTATCTGTGTAATCCGAACAACCCGACCGGCACAATCTATACTAAGAAGGAGTTCGATGAGTTTATGAAACGCATTCCGGAAAAGGTGCTTGTCATAATCGACGAAGCATACTACGAATACGCAAAAGCATCCGATGAGTATCCTGACTCTTTGATATACAAGTATGATAACGTTATTACGTTAAGGACTTTTTCGAAAATATACGGTATTGCCGGTGCAAGAGTGGGGTATGGGTTTGCTCATGAGGAATTAGTGCAGAATATTATGAAGGTTAAGCTTCCTTTCGAACCAAGTAACCTCGCACAAGCAGGAGCGATTGCCGCACTCGATGATGATGAGTTTGTTAAAAAAGCTCTCGATGTTCATAAGAAAGGTTACCAGTATTTGACGGATGAATTCGGTAAAATGAATCTCAACTGGATTCCTTCTTACTCGAATTTTGTAATGATTGATTTTGGTACGGAGGAGAAAGTTAATTTCATAAACGAGAATCTTTTGAAAGAGGGGATTATCATACGTCCTTTGAAACCATTCGGTTTACCTCACTGCATAAGAATAACTGTCGGGCTTGAAGAAGAGAATGCTGCTTTTATTGAATGGTTGAAAAATCTTATCTGAGTAACGTGATGAAGATTACAAAAGATACAAGTATTGAAGACCTTGTAAGAGAGCATCCTGCATCGGTGAGTTATCTAATGAAAAAAGGAATCAGGTGTCTTATATGCGGGGAAGCAATGTGGGGAACGCTTGAAGAAGCGGCAAAGGAGAAAGGATTTGATGAGAAAGAGATCGAGGAAATTGTAAAAGAGCTGAAGAATTTAATTCCTTAAATTTTGTAGATTGAGATTCCTTCAAATAGTTTTTGCAGCTAATTACCGAATAGCCTTCTTTTTATAGAAAAGTGAAAGCATAATTATTACTACATCTATTATGACTGCAATTGCTATCGCTAGTAACCAATCAGAAGTGTAAAGGAGGTTATGCTTTATGCATAAATACAATGCAGCAGCAGCCATAGGTAAAAACAATATAATACTTGTAATAAGACCGGGAGAGTATTTTCGATTCTTTAATGATAAAAAGATATGCGCCAAAGCGTTCGACAGTATAATGCTCAAAATAAGTCCGAGAGTTATCCAGATATTTTCATAAGGATAAATTGAAAAGTATATAGTAATGGGCCAGGCTATGATTACATTTGGTACGAAAGAGTTTCTTGTATTTATCGGAGCATCTATGTATTTGCTTTTGAGTATTATTCTGTTGATCCATTTGATAAAACTTCCCGGAAGAATATACTCTTCGAACTGGTGGAAAGCTAAGACCGGAAAAAGCAGACGAAGGGGCCAATAGATATCATTCAAAAACATTTTGTAGTTAAGGATGTAAAGTGGAATCAACAAAATGCTAAGTAACACACCAACGAAAGCCCAATTTTTAAACATAAGTTGTAATCAGTTTTGTTTCCTAACGAGATTTAATGAATGATGTCAAGAGCGATTTTTATCGGTGTCGTAAGATTTTATATATCAGTTTTCTCGAAATGTTAAGACAAAATAAAAAATACTTTATGAACAATCAATCTCATTTACATCAGCAGAAGTAAGTGCGTTATTAAATTGAAAGTAACTTGACTAATATTTCCTTTTTCAGTATAAACATTAGAACGAGTTCTGTTAATATTATTGTTCATGTCTATATATCATCTTAAAGTACACATTATCTTCTTCATATATTTCAAAACATAACTTCTTATATAACTTTACAGCCCTTTTATTTATTCTCAGTACTTGCAGCTTAACGGTTTTCTTTTCAGTGTACGCATTATAAATGTAATCGTTTATAATTCTTGAACCGATTTTTTTTGATTGATACGCTTGCATTATGAAAAGTTCGGATAAAAAGATGTGGTCTTTTTCTGTAATGAATTTCAAGCTTCCAATAGGTTTACTTTCCACTTCAATAATTTTCAGATTTTTTGGTTCGAAGTGCTTTTTATGATAATTACTTTGAAACTCTTCATTCCACCCCCAAGTCTTTTCGACATACGATTGAAGAGCGTCTTTTTTGATGTTGAACGCATCCTCAAAGTCGTTCTGTGTTGCGTCTCGTATTTTATAAACTATCATTGCAAATAATTTTTAATTTTCAATTTTGCAATTTTTTCCGTAGGAATCCCTTTGGGACAATGAATTTTCAATCAACAATTTACAATTCATTTCTATAATTTCTTAACAATGATTTTTTTGTTGTTATGATGAAATCTAAATTTACAGTTTGAATATTGATCTTCCGGAAATTGACTGAAATTAAACCTGTCTGCTGCAGGCAGGAATTCTAAATTGAAAATTTTAATAAAAGGTCATTCTTTCATAATATCAAACACTATTAGTGTTAAAAGTCTTATTGCAACGGTTATTGCTTTCTCATCAAAATCAAAAACAGAAGTATGAGCACCCAGAACAGCATCACGATTTTTATCATTAATGCTTATCCCGTTTAAGTCTGCTCCTATGCCAACGTTTGCAGCAAGACCTCCATTATCCTGAACACGTTTCATCATATAAGTTATATCTTCACTCCCACCGCCTTTTCTGGATGGAAAAAAAGTAAAGCCACTAATTTTATTAGCAACTTTTTCTATGCGATTAGATAGCTCGATATCGCTGTTTGCATTTTGCGCTCCACCCATTTCTTTTATTTCAAGTTTGCAGTCATACATTTTTGCGGAAGCTTTTAAAACAGTTAAAGCTTTTTCGTACATGTAATCGTTTAGTTCTGTGGTTTCGCCGCGTGTTTCTATCAACAAATGTGCTTCAGAGCAAATTACATTACGACCTGTACCAGCGTTTAACTTACCTACGTTAATTCTTGTATAACCTTGCGAATGTCTCGGGATAGCGTAGAGATTTAAAACTGCTGTTGATGCAGACAACATAGCATTGTTACCTTTCTCAGGACTTCCGCCTGCATGAGCCGGCTTCCCTGTGAACGTAACATCAAATTTTTGTGTAGCTGCATAATTTCCCATACCGGGAATGATCTCACCAAGTTTCCATCCGCTCATAACGTGATGTCCTAACAGAAAATCGATATCGTCGACTACTCCTGCTGTCACCATTGATTTTGCTCCCATGACACCTTCTTCAGCGGGCTGGAATATAAGTTTGACCGTACCCTTGATTTCATTTTTTATTGTCATTAATATTTCTGCTATACCGAGACCTGTTGCTGTATGACCGTCGTGCCCGCAGGCATGCATTACGTTTCCATTAACCGAAGCGAATCCTTTGTGGTAAGGTCTGTGATTGTCCGTGAGGTCTTCTTGAATATCTAGAGCATCCATATCAAAACGTAAACCAATTATTGGACCTTCTCCATTTTTTAATATACTAACAACTCCAGTGAATCCGTTCTTAACAGAATCTAAGAAATGTATATCACCACCTTGCTCTTTTGCTCTTTGCCAATTCTTTTCAAGTGATTCTTCATCAGGTAGCCCCATCCTGTCTTCGTCTTTCATTACTTCTTTCCCGATCATCACTTCATAACCTAAATCCGTGAGTCTTCTTGCAACGAGTGATGCAGTTCTGAATTCAGTCCAGCCAGATTCAGCATATCGGTGGAAATCCCTGCGATAGCCGATGATCTTTTCTTCTATTTCTTTTATAATAGTATTAACTTTTTCAATCATGAGTGTGATTTGTTAGATAAATAAAAATAAATTTTTATATCTCTTATTGAAATTTATAAATAAATCTTTGGCAGATTTCTTTTTCGTTTTATTTACATAACTTAATCATTGAATTAACGTATCAATATTGTGACATTAGTGAACAATTAGATAAAGGCGATTTATGAAAAAAAATTCTACCGATAATTCATCCAAGCAAAGTGATGAACCTAAAATGGGAAAGACCATCCTCGAAGACATCAAAAAAGGAGATTTCAAAACCACAATTTCACAAGATTTTAAAGATCTGAAAGAATTTTATATTAGCGAAGAAAGGAAGAAGCGGCTCGAAGAGATGGGTTTTATAAAAAAGTATTTCTTTATGTTTGTATGGTTAATGAAAAGTCTTTTCTTTAAACTTACACCTGTTAGAAGAATATTGGTCGTTGTTAGTGTGATTTTGATCTTCATATCAGGAGAAACCGGTTTTGATAATAATATAAAGATTAGTCATGATACTGATTTTCTCGGTTTTTTGTTATTACTTTTTGTTTTGATGCTTGAGCTAAAAGATAAACTGCTTGCACATTATGAGCTTCAGGCAGGGAAGTATGTTCAGGACGAGCTGATGCCGGAGCAAAGTCCTGAAATTCCCGGTTGGTCGGTGTGGCTTTATACAAGACCTGCAAATGACGTTGGTGGAGACCTGCTGGATTTTTTAAAAGTAACAGATGAACGTTACGGATTAGCTCTCGGCGATGTTTCGGGAAAAGGTTTAAGGGCTGCATTGTTGATGGCAAAACTCCAATCAACCTTAAGAGCGTTACTTCCTGATTTCGTATCATTGTCTAAACTTGGCACTAAAATAAATCAGATTTTTTTTCGGGACAGTCTATCAAATGTTTTTGCATCTATGATTTATATTGAACTAAATCCAGCTAACGGAATAATTAGTTATATAAATGCCGGTCACATGCCTCCGGTTGTATTAAAAGAATCTTCAATTGAACAGTTATCAAAAGGTGATGCAGCTTTAGGAATTTTAAGCGATGCAGAATACATAGAAAATAAATTGAAACTAAATAAAGATGAACTGTTGATAGTTTATTCCGATGGAATTACAGAAGCAAGAAATGAGACCGGGGATTTTTATGGTGAAGAACGCTTTATGAATCTTATAAAAGGATTCACAAAATATACGCCTCAGGAAGCAGGAAATATTTTACTGAATGAAATTGAAAAATTTACTGTGAACTCTCGACCGAATGATGATATCTCGATTATTATTTTAAAACGTGTTGTGTGATTATTTATTAAAAGAAGGTGCCACATATAAGTATGTAGCACCTAGATATAATATTTTTTTAGAAAATAACTTTTGTATCCGATAGGAGTTCTCTTATCTGCTCAATTTCACCGTCATTCAAGGGATTACCTTTCAAGTTAAGTTCTTTAAGCATAGGTAATGAAGCTTTCTGCTCAAGCAGCCAATCAACAAGAGCAGTGAGTTCATTATTGCTCAGGTCTATTTTTTCTACATTAGCAAGTTTTGGTGAACATTTATCTACTTCTTTAGATACAATTGAATTCCCGCTTAAGTTGATTTCCTTTAGCAAAGCAAATTTATTAATAAAACCCGGTATGGTTGTCAGATTATTATTACTTATATCAAGGATTTCTAAGTTTGCAAGTTTAGGTGTAGATTTGTCAACCTCTTTCATTAAATCCGGGTTACCACTCATATTTAAAGAAATCAGGTTTGTCATAGAACCTATACCTTTTGGAAGTGATTCAAGGTTATTATTGCTTATGTCCAATATTAGAATATTTGTTGGATTGAGTAAAGCTGCTGAGGATTTATCAACCCATTTTGCGAGTATTGAAGGACTATTGGCAAGGTAAAGAGCCTGAAGGTTTTTGAAAAATGTTCCTTCAGGTATCTCTGTTATATTTGTGTTACTTATGTTCAGTTTATTTACCTGCTCAGGATTAGAGAGTGCTTCTTCGAAATTATAATTCTTTGCGTTTAATAGGTCCGAAAAATGTAAAAAGAATTGTGGTTTAACAGATTTATGATAATAAATATTATGAATTTGATTTTTTTTTAAAAGTCAGAAATTGTTATGAGATTGAAATGAATTAGAGTAATTAGATCTATTAGATAATTACTCATTCTTATCTGAAACAGATTTTTTTATATCATCAAATTTCTCATCGATGTGTCTATCGAACCATTCATCGATAATAGATTTTTTAAACCTCCATTCCTTGCCAAGTTTTGCCGCGGGAATTTTTCCTTTTTGAGCCCATGTGTAAATAGTTTGGGGTTTCATTTTTAGATATCTTGCGACTTCTTCAAGGTTCATTATTTCGTCAATACTGTTATTCATTTATCTGTCGTAATGAAAGAGTTTTGTAGTATCATTTTCATTTTTAAATGGGAGCCGTTTAGGTTTTTCATTTATATCATTCTTACCTAATAGTTGATCGAATGAATAAATAACTGCGGTATAGAAATTCCCTTCGTAATGTCTGAAAAGTTCAAAAGGTTGGTCTTTATCTCCCATGAAAGGACGAAGGTTCCATGCTAATTGAATACCGACGAAAGCGAAAATTACAATCCAAATTCTGAAAACCATAACTCCTGTTTTCGGATAAATGTTTTCCTTTTCGCATGAGTATTTCAGAGCTTCGATAATTAATCTAATTCCAAAGAATCCAGCGAATAAAAATATAGCTATGTGCAGTAATTGTAGGAAATAGTAATTATCACCGGTTAATAAGAAAAATACCACGATAGGAATAAAAGCAAGCAAAATAGAAGTAGTTAGGACAAAACCACTAAGAATAATTAATATTACTTGTTTTAGTTTTATTTTCGAGCCGAGTATTAACTGAATTATGAAAAATGAAGGGAAGCAGATTATTAATGTAGAAATGAATAAGAATATTAATTTTAATCCAGCAGCGATTGATTGTATAAGTTCGTTGTAAGCTCCCATAACTATCCCATATAAAAATAAGAAAGAGCAAATGATGATAACCTGGTTAACAATTAATTTACCTGTTTTATCCTCCTGGCTGATTTTTTTAAAATATTCCTCCTGATTTTGAAAAACATAAAAAGCTTCAAAGAATTTTTTGAGTTTTGAGTTATTCATAATTCTTTTTTTTGATTTATGAATCAAAATATGATAATATTATTAAATAATCAAGTATGTTATTGTTTGTTATTGTTTGTTGATGTTTATTGCAGATATGGTAATTGTATAGGCAAATGAAATTGTTAGATTTACAATTTTGTAAATGCCTCTCAGAACATTCAGATACCTATTTCCAATTTTGGAAATGCTACCCGGAACATTCAGATACCTATTAACAATTTTGTAAATGCGTCTCGGAATGTTCAGATACCTATTTACAATTTTGTAAATGCATCTCGGAACGTTCAAATACCTATTTACAATTTTGGAAATGCTACCCGGAAGTTTCAGACACCTATTTCCAATTTTGGAAATTGAACTATGAGCTTTAAACGCTAATATTTAAATGTTTGAGAGCAGTAAATTGAATCAATATGATATTCATCAGTATTTCTTAACCGAACCCGAACCTTCGATTTCTTTGGTTACTACAGGATTACCTTTGTAAGTAACATCGCCGCTTCCGTAGATTTCAACTGCTAATGCATTTTCTACATTGACTTCGCAATCGCCCGAACCCTTGATAGTAATTGCACAATTCGTAGAAAGCATACCAAACGATTTTATATCTCCGGAACCTTTGATTTCGATAGCTTGATTTTCTGCTTTACCAGATAATGTAATATCACCTGATCCATTGATTTCAATCGCAATGTTATCGGTATTGAAACTATCCTGGCAAACAATATCACCCGAACCGTTTAACTCAATAAGATTAAGCTCTTTCATTGTAACGTAGATTTTTATGTCTTTGCTGCTGTGTAAGGATTTATCACACTTGATAATCAAAACATTGTCTTTAACCTCTGTGATTATTTTATTCATAACGTCTTCATCTGCTTCTATTCTTACACCGTGTGTTTCACCTTGAGAAAGAAATACATCTGCACCAATGTTTAATGATATTCCTGAGAATGGTTCAATTTCAGTGCATCGGCTTTGATTCCATGAAAAGGAAATGAGTATAAATAAGATAAATGACAGAAAGAGTGTTTGATGCTTCATTTGTTTAATATTAAAGTTATTAAAATAAATCTCTTTTTTGTAGACGTTTAAAGTTAATAAATTGTTGCAAAAAGAAATAGTATATAATGCGATTTGATTTGGTGGTGTTGGTAGTGCTGTCATTACATGGGTTGACTTCCCGCGCGCGGTATGAACCTGTAGCGTGTTATGCCTGATATTTATAGAGAGAGCCTTGTTGCCACTAAAACACTAAGACACAAAAAAGCACAAAATGATAAATGAGTTAGTCATTCCAGCGGAAGCTGGAATCCAGAAAAAGAGTTTCACGCTAAGCCGCAAAGAATAAAGACGCAAAGTTACAAAGAAAAGACTCTAAGAGTTGTAATTGACTTTTGGAGTCTTTTTTGTTTTGGGAATGGTTATTTTTAAGCTGTCAGGAAGAACTACTGACAACAAGATAAATAGTATATGACTAAAAAATATTTATCAAATTTATTTAAGACATATCAAAAAGGTGATGCGAGAGAGGAATCTTATTACAAACATCTTGCGGATTTTATTACAGATTTTTCTGAATCACAGAGAAAAAAGAAAGTAGACATTACAATTCTTCCAAAGAAAACAGAAGCCGGGAATCCTGACTTCAGAGTTTGGGACGGAAAACAGAAAATAACAGGTTATATTGAAACTAAAGATTTAGGTGTTAACCTCGACAGGATTGAAGAAACAGAACAGCTTGAGAGATACTTATCAACTTTCCCAAATGTAATATTAACGAACTTTACCGAGTTCCGTTTATATAGAAACGGTGAACGAATTGAACAAATATCAATTGCACGCCCTTTCGTTATTAAAAAACTTTCATCAGTTCCGCCTCTTGAAAACGAAGACAAATTATTTGAACTGCTCGAACGCTTTTTAGATTTTTCACTTCCTAAAACTTATACTGCAAAAACTCTTGCTGTTGAACTTGCAAAAAGAACAAAGTTTTTGAAAGATGAAATTGTTAGTGAAGAATTAAAAAGTGGTACAAAATCAATTCACGGATTTTACGAGGCGTTTAAAGAGTTTTTAATTGCAGGAATAAATGAAGATGAATTTGCGGACATTTATTCACAGACTATTACGTATGGTTTGTTTGCAGCACGTCTCCGTGCTGGTAAAGAATTTACCAGAAAGCTTGCATATTCTTTTATACCAAAATCTATTGGAATATTGAGAGATATTTTCAAATTCATCTCTATAGAAGATTTGCCCATACAAATGGAAATAATTATTGATGACATTGCCGAAGTACTTGCGGTTTCGGACGCAAAGAAAATTCTCGATCAATATTATCACGAAGGAAAAGGAAGCGACCCGGTTTTACATTTTTATGAAACCTTTCTTTCTGTTTATGATCCTGCAACAAGAGAAAAACGGGGAGTTTATTACACACCGGAACCGGCTGTGTCTTTTATTGTACGTTCGCTTCACCAGATTCTTAAAGATAAATTTAATATTTCGGATGGTTTTGCTTCTAAGAATGTTACTCTGCTTGATCCTGCAGGTGGGACTCTTGGTTTTTTAGCTAAAGCAATTGAAACAGCAGTCGAAGAATTTAAAACCAAATATGGTAAAGGTGCAGTAAATACTTTTATAAAAGAACAGATTCTTAAAAATTATTATGCTTTCGAACTTATGATGGCACCTTATGCAATCGGGCATATGAAAATGTCTTTCCTGCTTGAAGAATTCGGTTACAAGATGGCAGACGATGAGCGTGTAAAATATTATTTGACAAACACGCTCGAAATGAAAGAGCTTGATGAATCTAAATTTCCGGGAATGTCATCACTTTCTCAAGAAAGCCACGAAGCCGGAAAAGTTAAAAAGGATATTCCTATTCTTGTGATTCTTGGAAATCCTCCCTACTCAGGTCACTCTTCAAATATAGGTGAATGGATTTCAAAAGAGATAAAAGAATATTACAAGGTTGATGGTAAACCTCTTGGAGAAAAAAATCCTAAGTGGCTTCAGGATGACTATGTTAAATTTATTCGATTCGCACAATGGAAGATTGACCAAGCAGGTGAAGGTGTTCTCGGATTTATTACAAATCACAGTTATCTCGATAATCCTACGTTTAGAGGGATGCGTCAATCTCTAATGAATAGTTTTGATGAAATATATATCCTTGACTTACACGGTAACAGCTTAAAGAAAGAAAAATGCCCCGATGGAAGCAAAGACGAAAATGTTTTTGACATTCAGCAAGGGGTTGCGATAGCATTTTTTATTAAATATAAAAATGTAAAGAAGAAACAAGTATTTCATCAAGAAATTTTTGGTTTATGGGAAGAAAAATACGATTGGCTTAATGAACATAATATTAAAAATGTAAAATGGGAAAAGCTTGAACCCAAAAGTGAGTTTTATCTTTTTATTCCACAAGATATAAGTTTGCTAAAGGATTATCAAACATTTTTAAAGATTACAGAAATCTTCCCTTCTAACAGCGTTGGAGTTGTAACTGCGAGAGATAGCTTTGTAATAGACAGTGATAAAAAGAAACTTCATCGAAGAATAGGTCAATTTATAGATTATAAAGTTGATACAGAAATTCTAAAACAAACCTATAAATTAAAAGATAATAAAAGCTGGAAGACAAGGGAACAAAGGAAAAAACTAAGTAAAGACAAAGATTGGCAAAATGCATTTACTCAAATCCTTTATCGTCCTTTTGATGTTAAATGGATTTTTTACCACGATGAAATGATAGAACGTACACGTAAAGAAAATATGCGTCATATGTTAGAGGATAATGTTGCTTTATGTGTTGGACGCCAAGGAAGTGCCACTGGTTCAGATATTTATGATATCGTTTATATTTCAGAAAATATCGTTGATTTAAATTTGTTTCGTCGTGGAGGCGAATTGGTTTTTCCTTTATACTTATATCAAGAAAAAAAAGAAAAGAAAAAATCTTTTACCAAACAAATGATGGTATTTGAACCAGCTGTCAAGTATCAAACTCGTCAACCTAATATAAATCCCGAATTATTTGAAGAACTCAAAAACAATTTCAAAAAAGAAGTTACACCCGAAGAAATATTTTATTACATCTATGCTGTTCTTTACAGTAATACTTACCGCACAAAATATGCAGAATTCTTGAAGATAGATTTCCCTCGAATTCCGTTTACAAAAGACTATAAACTTTTTATTCAACTCGGTAAACTTGGTAAAAATCTTGCAGAACTGCATTTACTGAAATCGAAAGACTTAGATAAAACTATCTCTAAATTTCCTCAAAGCGGGACAAATAAAGTAGAAAAACTAAAATATGAAGATGATAAAGTCTGGATAAACAAAGAGCAGTATTTTAGTAAAGTAAAAGAAGAAGTTTGGAAATATCAAATCGGTGGTTATCAAGTATGTGATAAATGGTTAAAAGATAGAAAAGAAAGAACGCTTACTTTAGAAGAAATCCAAACCTACTGTAAGATTGTCACCGCACTTTCTAAGACAATTAAACTGCAAGTTGAAATAGATAAGTATTTTGAAAGTGTCGAGAAGACGGTGTAACATGCGAATCATTCATTTACAATTTGAATGTAGTTTTAGGCTATTTTCTGGATTCTAGCTTGCGCTGGAATGACTAACCCCCATTATAATTTTGTGCGATTTTGTGCCTTAGTGTCTTTGTGGCGATAAGGCTCTTTTACATATGTTAGGCATAACACGCCAAAGGTTCATACCGCGCGCGGGAAGTCAATCCATGTCAGGATAGCACTGCCAACGCCACACAAAAACAAAAACTTCCATCTTTTGCATATCTTAAAAAGTTTGAAACTAATAGTTTATGCATTACGTTAATTAATGAGAAAAATACTTGATACATATAATACTAATCGATTTTTTATGATTAGGGTAGTTTCATTTTGCATATTATTTTTTATCTTTCTGAATCTTACACTCCTCAACGCTCAGGAAGATTCCGCAAAGTCTTATCTTAAAGGTGTTGTTACGACTGAAAATAACCTAAACCCAAATAATCTTGAAGTTAAGGTTAAGGATTCCAAAACTGAAAATACATTTACATCTTATACAGATAAAAACGGCAGGTTTTCTTTTGAGCTTAAAGAAGGTGAATATGAGATATCGATTATCTATGAGGATTATGCACCTTATGAAGAAAAGGGAATTACGCTTAAGAATTCGGAAACCAAAAATGTTTATGTCTTATTAGTTGAAAGACTCTACACAATTGAGGAGATAGAAGTAGAAGGTCAGCGAAAGCAAAGGCAGGATGATCTTAGAACGAGTTTGTATGATATGTCACCAAGAAGTGTAAAGATTCTTCCCGGTAGTGTCGAAGATGTTATGAGGTCTTTGCAATCTCTTCCCGGTGTTACGTCACCGAATGATTTTACTTCACAGCTTGTTATACGAGGTTCAGGTCCTGACCAAAATCTTATCATTATGGATGACGTGGAAATCTTCAATCCTTACAGGCTTTATGGTTTGGTTAGCATGTTCAACCCTGAGACGTTAAGCGATATCACTCTTATTACAGGCGGTTTTCCTTCACAATACGGCGACAGGCTTTCCGCAGTCCTCGATGTAATGAATATGGAAGGTACAAGAGATAAATATTTAAGCATGATCACAAACATAAACATTGCGATTGCTAATGTTATCTTCCAGGGAAAAAATCCTTTCGAGGTTCCGGGTTCATGGATTGTTTCAACACGCAGAACCTATTACGATTTGATTCTCGGTCCTTTTGCTAAGAGTGCAGGACTCATTACAGATGATTCATCGTTCCCATCATTTTCTGACCTGCAGTTTAAATTAGCGGTCGGACCTTTTGAAAAACATAAATTCTTTTTGAATGGAGTATTTTCGAAAGACGGTGTTGATATTATTTCAGGGAAAGACAGGGAAGACCCGGACAGCGTAAACGTAGATGATGTGACAATAAATAATGTTTTGTCATTGAGCTGGCATTATATACCAAATCAGAATTTCATTTCGAGAACTACAGCATCATGGTACAAGAACGGTGGTAAGAATGAGTTTAATGGTGATATACTCGATCCCTTAATTGACAAGGAAAACCTTTCACCCGAACAAAGAGACAGCTTGAAAGCTATTGGTGCTCTATTAGGTTTTGAGTTCGATTCAGATTATCTTTTCAGAAAGTATTCAATAGGCAATCGCTCTATTTTAATTGATGGAAAAAACAAATATGAGTTTGGAGGAGGGTTTGATATAATTTCTACAGACTTAACTTACAAATTGAGACTCGACGAACAGTTTAAATCACTCATACAGAGTATGCCATCGGCAAGAGCACTGCTCGATGATTTTAACATTAATGGAGATAATAATTACCGCGGGAATGTCTATGCACAGGGAAGATTTACGATAGGGAATAAATTTTATTATCAACCGTCATTTCGATTAGACTATTATTCTATTCTGAAAAAGTTTTATGTCTCTCCGCGAATAAATTTTGGTTACATTATCGATCCTTTGACTACGATAAGGGCAGCTTTTGGATTTTATTATCAGTCTCCCGGTTATGAAAAGCTCGTAGACGGTCAAACTTTCTTTGACCTAACTGATGTAATAGGAGAAAATTTGAAAGCAGAAAAATCTATTCATTATGTTCTTGGAATTGAACGATGGATAAACAGTGAGTGGCTTGCTAAAGTCGAAGGATATTATAAAAGCTTCGATGATCTAATTTACCAGGAAAAGTTAACCGGTTATGAATACATATTCACACTTGCAGATCCAAATAATACAGATCCTGCATATCGAAAAAATCCAAATAACTGGATACGTTCACAAGAGAAGGTTCCGTATGATTCATTAACAACGATACCAGTGAACGAAGGCACAGGTCGTTCTTTTGGGTTAGAGCTAAGTTTAGAGAGAAGATATTTGAGTCCAAAGACTAAATTTTACGGGTGGATTAATTATTCACTCTCGAACGCAAGAAGAGAAAGGGATGGTATCAGCACTCCTTTTAGATTCGATCAAAGACATGTATTGAATTTGGTGTTGAACTACAGGATTAATTCCTGGCTGGAGCTTGGAGCACGTTGGACTTATGCAAGTAATTTTCCTATAACAGTACCGGTAGGTATTGCTCCTCGTGTAGTTGGTGACAGTATCGTTGTGAATCCATTAACAAATGAAGTTATATTTAATTATGATTATGGCGGTGAGGATAATATTTACTCATCTAAAAAACCTGCTTACCACAGGCTCGATTTAAGGATCACTGCTTACACACATTTTTGGAATACCGATTGGTCTTTCTACATTGACGTAATGAATGTTTACAACAGAAAGAATGTACTTGCATACGATTATTACGTGACCAAAGATTTAAAATTGGAAAGAAGAACTATCGGTATGATTCCTTTACTCCCAACGATTGGTATCAGTGCAAGATTTTAAGGTTGTATTATTTTACAAACAAATCCTTCCTAATCAGGATGATTGATTAAAAAGATGAATTATTATCAATTTAATCAAAACATCAATTGAATATGCATTAATATTTGATTATTTTTGCATAATAATTACAGAAATTTGAATATTTGTATTTTTGCTTCCGGTACTGGAACAACCTTCAATGCAATATTGAAAGCGAAAAAAAGGGGTAAGATAAAATCTGAAATTCCCCTCCTCATTACAAATAATTCAAAATGTAAAGCTGCGGAGATTGCGAAAAGAAATAATATGAACGTTATACACATTAGTCGAAAGGTTTATACAGATCATTCTGACCAAACGTATTCGAATCTTTTTTTATCTGCATTAAAGAAACACAACATTGACCTCATTATACTTGCAGGTTATATGAAACTGATTGAGGTCCCTGTTGTAAGGCGTTATAAAAATAGGATTGTCAACATTCATCCTGCCTTACTACCATCCTTTGGTGGAAAAGGAATGTATGGGATGAATGTTCATAGAGCCGTTATTGAAGCCGGCGTTAAAGTGTCTGGGGTGTCGATTCATTTTGCTAACGAAATGTACGATGAGGGAGACATAATATTTCAGAAGTGTGTTCCGGTCTCGGATGATGATGATGAGTTTTCATTACAGAAGAAGGTTTTAAAACTTGAACATAAATCTTATGTTCAAGTTATTAAAATGATGGAGGATGGTTTAATTAAGCTCGGTTAGGAAACAATTTTATAATTACAAAATAAAGCAGTTGAAAAAGAAGGTATTAATAAGCGTTTATGATAAAAACGGTATCGTAGATTTTGCAAAAGAGTTAATTAATTTTGATTATGAATTAATTTCTACAGGTGGTACTTACAAACTATTAAGGGATAACAACATTGAGGTCAGGTCTGTTGAGGAATTAACATCTTTCCCTGAAGTTCTCGGTGGCAGGGTTAAGACATTGCACCCGGTAATATTTTCCGGAATATTGTCTGAGAAAGACAACCCTTTGCACATCAAAGAAATGGAAAAGCATGGACTGTTTCCGATTGATCTGGTTGTTGTTAACCTATACCCTTTTGAGGAAACCGTTGCGAAGGAAAATGTGACTGCTAAAGAAGCAATTGAGCAAATTGATATTGGTGGTGTAACTCTTATAAGAGCTGCGGCAAAGAATTTTAAATATGTAGACGTTCTTGTTTCTATTGAGCAATATGGCGAATACATTAACATCCTTAACAAGTATAAAGAAGGTGTCCCGGAAGAATTTTCAAGACAGCTTGCTTACAATGCATTTTCGTATATAACAAACTATGATGTTGCTATACAGGAATACTTTAAAAGAATAAATTCAGGAAATGAATTTAGTAAGACTGATGATTCTGCATTACCCGATTGGTTAAAGCTTTCGTCTGCTAAAATTCTAAGGTATGGTGAAAATCCGCATCAAGAAGCTGTTCTTTTCAAAGAGGATTTTGATGAGATTTTTGAAGTGCTTCATGGGAAGGAATTATCCTATAATAATCTACTCGATATAGACGCTGCTTATAGTATTATTAATGAGTTCGAGGATGATGAACCTGCCTGCGCAATTATAAAACATGGGAACCCGAGCGGTATTGCATTAGCAGAAAATCTGACCGAAGCATATATAAGAGCATTCGAAACTGACACAGCATCACCATTCGGTGGAATAATAATTTTCAATCAAAGATTGGATATAAAAACTGCAGAAGAGGTTGATAAAATTTTTACAGAGATAATTCTTGCACCGGGTTTCGAAAAAGATGCTTTAGGATTACTCACAAAAAAGAAAAACAGAAGGCTCGTTGAGTTCAAGACGTTTTTAAAAGATAAAAGTGAATTAAAGAAGATCGTAGGCGGGTATCTTTACCAGGATAAGAATAATAAAGTAGCTGATGCTGAAAAGATAAACATCGTTACTAAAAGAAAACCTACGGAAGAACAAATGAAAGATTTGATATTTGCGAATAAGGTTGTTAAACATACAAAATCTAATGCCGTTGTTTTTATAAAAAATTTGAGAACATTAGCAATAGGGGCGGGGCAGCCGTCAAGAATCGACTCTACTAAATTTGCAGCAGCTAAAGCGAAACAGTTTAATTTAGATTTAAAAGATAGTGTTGTTGCTTCGGATGCATTTTTTCCGTTTCCTGATGGATTAATTGAAATTGCAAAAGCAGGTGGTTGTTGTGTAATACAACCGGGAGGCTCTATCCGCGACGATGATGTAATAAAGACAGCTGATGAACATAACATAGCGATGGTCTTTACCGGTATAAGACATTTTAGACATTAGTTAAAATAATTTTATAAAATATAAAAAGAAAATTTTAAGAGGAAAATAATATGCCATTTTTTGGAATGTTTTCAAACGATATAGCTATTGATCTTGGAACGGCGAACACTCTCATTTATATGAAAGGTAAAGGGATCGTTTTAAATGAACCTTCAATAGTGACCTACGATGTTAGTTCAAGAAAGATAGTTGCTATAGGTGAGGAAGCTAAAGTAATGATGGGAAGAGTTCATAAAGAGCTTAACACTATTCGTCCAATGAGGGATGGAGTCATAGCTGATTTTGAAATTGCAGAGGGAATGATAAGGATGTTTATAAAGAAAATCTCTTCGAATTGGATGCCGGCAAGAAGGATAGTTGTTTGTGTTCCAAGTGGTATCACTGAAGTTGAAAAAAGAGCTGTCAGGGATACAGCTGAACATGCAGGTGCAAAAGAAGTGCATCTCATTTCAGAACCCATGGCTGCTGCAATCGGAATTGGTTTAGATGTCTTTGCTCCTTTTGGAAACATGCTCATCGATGTTGGCGGTGGCACTACTGAGATTGCTGTTATTGCTTTGTCTGGTATTACGAATGGCGTATCAATCAGGATTGCAGGCGATGAATTAACCGATGCCATAATCAGATTCTTTAGAAGTAACCAGAACATGCTAATTGGTGAAAGAACTGCGGAAGAAATTAAATGTCAGGTTGGTTCGGTGATGCCTTTGAAGGAAGAAGTTATCATCGAAGTTAAGGGTAGAGATTTAGTTGCAGGTATACCCAAAATAACAGAAGTAAGCTCAATAGAAATAAGGGAAGCTTTAAATCCTCCGGTTGCTCAAATGGTTGAAGCAGTCAAAGTCGCTCTTGAGAAAACTGCACCGGAATTATCTTCCGATATATTGGAAAGGGGAATTTTCCTAACAGGTGGTGGAGCATTAATTAAAGGACTCGATGAAAGAATAAGAGTTGAAACAGGTGTACCGGTTCATATCGCAGAGGATTCTCTAACCGCAGTTGCAAAAGGTACTGGAAAAGTACTTGAGGATCTCGATAAATACAGGAAAGTAATGTTGAAACGGTAATTATTTCTAAAAGATAAGAAAAAATTAGATAGAACTCTAAGTAATAAACTTCTATATTTAACCAATCAAATAAATTTTCAATCCTAAAAATTATATTTGAAAAAGATAGGCGTATTTGTCATTGAAGTAAAAGAATATCTAATATTGACATTGTTGATTATTCTTTCACTCATAATGATTTTTTCGAACGATAATACTCAGATACGTTTCTTAAGAGCTGTTGCTATTAGCACCTTCGGGACATTTCAAAGCGGGCTTTCAGCTATACCTAATGTTTTCGAACTTGAAAGGGAAAATGAATATCTTAGAGAGAAGAACATTAAACTATCGAACGAAATATCTAATTTAAAAGAATCGAAACTCTTAAATATCCGTCTTACAAAGTTATTAAACTTGAGACAGAATAATGAATTAGGTGTAGTAAGTGCTTCAATAGTAAACAAGTCTTTAATACAAACAAGAAATACAATAACTCTTAACGTTGGTGAAGCCGATAGTGTAAGAATTAACATGCCTGTAATAACAGACGATGGTTTGGTTGGCAGGATTGTTGGTACAAGTGAGAATTATTCCTTAGCTCAAATCCTTTATAACAAAGATTTAAAGATTACGGTAAAATCACAAAGAAGCCGGGTAGATGGAATATTAAATTACGATGGAGCGGGTAATCTCATGGTTTCAAACGTTCCTAAGAATGCTGATTTAACTTTGGGGGACATCATCATTACATCTGAATATAGCAATACATTTCCAGCAGGAATACCGATTGGTACTGTTACAGAATCGGGTAACCTCGATAATCTTTTTAAAAAAATAATAATTATACCCCTTGTTGATTTTGATGTATTAGAAGAAGTTTTCATTTTAAAGCATTCACCAAATATCGAAAGAGAAGAACTTGAAAAAATATTTATTCCAGATAAAAAATAGTATATATTATATTTGATTATTTCATACCTGAAATATTTTTTAATATTAGTTCTGCTAATTCTTTTACAGAAATCACTTGTATGGTTACTTGCAATAACAAATTATAATATAACTCCTGATATTGTTATAATAGCTGTTGTTTATATTGGTGTAAAAAGAGGTAGCATTGATGGATCTATTGGTGGTTTTATTTCCGGTTTAATCCTGGATATATTGAGTGGAACTTTTCTTGGTTTACTTGCGCTTTCATATTCAGTAGCAGGATTTATCGCCGGGTATTTCAAAAGAGAAGAGGATAAATATTTAACAAAGTATTATTTCTTATTGATATTATTTTTGTGTTCATTTATCGGAAATTTTATTTATTTCGAAATATACTTTCAGGGTACGGTGGTTTTATTCTGGGAAGTATTGACAAAGTATGTTACTTCAACTTCAACATATACAACTTTAATCAGTATTATTTTTGTTGTAATTCTAAAGAGAAAGGAAACAGAAAAAGTTTATTAGAATGGATCTGGCAATTAAAAAATATATAATATTTTCAATTTGTTTTGCTATACTAGCTATTTTAATAGGCAGGCTTATACAGTTGCAACTCTTAAACGTTGAAGAGTTTGGAAAAAAATCTCAAAAGAATTCCGTAAAAATTATTACTGACATACCTGCCAGGGGTTTGATGTATGACAGAAATGGTAAAGTTGTTGTTGATAATAAACCGGCTTACTCATTGATGATCACACATTCGCAATTTAATTTTGATAATTTAAATGAAGTTGCAAATCTAATCGAAGTTACACCGGAGTACATCAACGAAATATTATCGAAAGTTAAAGGAACAAACAGATTCAGTCCTGTAAAAATAAAAAGGGATGTGGAGTTTCGGGTAATTTCTTACATCGAAGAAAATAAAGAAAGGTTACGTGGAGTAGATTACCAGGTTGAAGCTCTTCGGTTTTATCCAAATACTTTTAAAGCTTCTCATACTTTTGGATACACAAAAGAGATATCTGAAAAACAATTAGATAAGCAGGTAGGAAATTACTATACTCAAGGTGATGTAATGGGTTCATCAGGCTTAGAAAGATTTTATGAGAATTATCTCAGAGGTGAGAAGGGACGTAAGTTAGTATCCGTTGATGTGAAAGGTAAGGAGGTTGGAAGTTACAACGATGGTAAAGACGATATTAAACCGGTAAATGGTTTTGATCTTCTTTTGTCTCTGGATTCAGAATTACAGGAATATGCTGAGAATCGTCTCGGTAGTCGAAGGGGAGCGATTATTGCGCTCGACCCAAGAACAGGCGAAATTTTGTGCATGGTTTCAAAACCGGATTTTGATCTATCACTTTTCTCGGGTCCAACCGACTCAAAAGTGTTCGCTGACCTATTATTGCACAAAGATAAACCATTATTCAATCGAGTTGTGCAATCCAGGCAGCCTCCGGGATCAACATGGAAAATGTTAATGGGTTTTGCCGGACTCGGCAGCGGAGTGATTACAACCACTTCCACAATTTCATGCGGAGGTTCTTTCAGATATGGTAATAGAACATTCGAAGATCACGGTGCTTATGGGTCTATTAATGTAACAAGAGCAATCGAAGTTTCTGCGAATGTTTTCTTTTATAAATTAGGATTGAAAGTCGGACTTGACAATTATAACAAGTACGGTAAGATGTTTGGGTTTGGTTTAAAAACAGGAGTCGATATCCCGGGTGAAATTTCCGGTTTGCTTCCTTCCGAAGAATATTTTAATAAAGTTTATGGACCGAAAGGCTGGACTCAGGGTTTTTTGGTCAGTCTCGGAATTGGGCAGGGTGAGCTTGGTGTAACTCCAGTGCAGATGGTTGCATATACTGCCGCAATTTCTATGGAAGGCTTGTATATTCAACCTCATATTGTTAGAAGAATTGTAAATCCTATAACGGGGCAGGAAGAGATTTTAGAATTTGAACAAAGAAGGATAGAACTTCCGAATGAATATTTTAAGGCTATAAAGAAGGGAATGTATTTAGTGGTCAATGGTAACGGTACTGCAAAAAACATACGCTCGAGCGAGTTTGTTCTTGCCGGCAAAACCGGTACAGCACAGGTCACAAAAGGAAATAACCATTCATGGTTTGTTGGATTTGCTCCTTACGATAATCCACAGATTGCTGTTTGTGTTTTGGGAGAAAATGCTGGTTGGGGAAGTCAGTTTGCAGCCCCTTTAGCTGCAGCAATTATGATAAGATATCTTAGCGGTAATACTGAGGATGTTTATGAAGAAGGTTCAACTGTAATAGTAAGAGATTAGTTTTAGGTGTTTCATTTTCATTTATTAGATTTATGGCAAATAAGTTTTTAGAAAAATTCGATACTTTTACGTTAGTAGTTGCAGTCTTAATTGTTTCAGTAGGGCTTGTGGCAATATACAGTGCTACATTTAGTAGTGAAATAGACTCTGATTTATTTTATAAACAATTGTATTTTTCTTTCGTCGGTCTGGCTATTATGATAGGTGTTAGCTATTTACCTCCAAGATACCTTTCTAACATTTCATACATGATTTATATTTTCTCCTTAATTTTGTTAGTGTTGGTCTTAGTATTTGGGAAATCTATATCAGGTTCAAAGAGTTGGTTTAGCATTGGTGGATTCGGGTTACAGCCATCAGAGTTTGCTAAAATAGCAACTGTACTAGCTCTTTCAAAATTTTTAACTTCCGAAGAAAAAGAAAGGAACATTAATAAGCCACTCGATTTTTTAAAAGCCTGTGCCATAGTATTAATTCCAGTAGCATTAATAATGAAACAACCAGATTTAGGAACGTCAATTGTTTTTCTTTCAATGTTGTTACCAGTTTTTTTCTGGGCAGGTCTTTCTCCTTTTGTGTTATTTACAATCATCTCTCCAATTGTAATATCATTAATTGCATTATTTTTAGGAGACTATTATTTTTATGCTGCATTATTATTGGTTTTAATTGTATTAATTTTATTTAAAAGAAAAGTATATTTATTAATTATAGTATTCCTTATAAATGTTGCCGCCGGTATATCTGTTGAAAAGCTTTTCAGTACACTTCAACCTTACCAACAAAAACGAATAATGACAGTATTCGATCCAACATCAGATCCTCTTGGAAGTGGATATAATGTCATACAATCAAAAGTTGCAATCGGTTCTGGAGGATTATTCGGGAAGGGATATTTACAGGGTACTCAAACACAGTTAAAATTCATACCTGAACAATGGACGGATTTTATTTTCTGTATGATAGGGGAAGAATTTGGATTTATTGGAGCTGCATTGTTAGTAATGTTGTATATAATCTTGATCATACAGTTTATAAATAATGCATATATTTCAAAGAATAGATTTCTTGGGTTGTCTTGTATCGGGATTGCAAGTATAATGATGTTTCATCTTGTTATTAACGTTGGAATGACAGTAGGTATAATGCCTGTTATTGGTATACCTTTACCGCTCGTCAGTTACGGTGTCTCGTCTCTTTTATCTTTTATGATAATGATAGGTATAGGTATGAACACCTATAGAAACAGGAAAATTTTCACTTAGCATTTTAAAATTTAATACTTCGATTTTGGTTTATACAATAAAGCTTAAAAAAATAATTAAAAAAAATAATTCCCACCTCGTTATTGGATTAGATATAGATGTCAATAAGATACCTAAGTTTTTTCTAAAGTATAAGAATCCGGAATTACAATTTAATAAATTAATTATTGAATCTACAAAAGAGTTAGTTGCGGGTTATAAAATTAACATGGCTTTTTATGAAGTTAATGGATCAAAGGGTTTCGATACGTTAAGAAATTCTTTAGAAAGTATTCCGTTTGATTTAATTAAAATTTGTGATGCAAAGCGTGGTGATATTGAAAATACGGACGAATTATATGCAAGAGCTTACTTTGACAATCTGGATTTCGATTCAATTACTTTTAATCCCTATCTCGGCAGAGATTCAATCATGCCATTCATAAAACGAAAAGATAAACTTACTTACGTTCTTATATTAACTTCAAATATAGGTCATGAAGATTTTCAAAAATGTAAAACAGGAAAAGTTTCACTTTTTGATAAAGTTGTTGAAAAATGTATCGAATGGAATCAAAATAAAAATATCGGTTTCGTTATTGGTGCGAACCACGTTGATGTGATTAAAAAGTATTTATCTGTATATAAAGACATTCCTATCTTAATTCCCGGTATTGGTGCACAAAAGAATGACCTTGAACTTCTTTTGAAAAACTTACACAACAATCTTTTCTTAATAAACTCAAGCAGGGGAATTATCTACTCTGCAAGTATGAATTCCAGTAAAAAAGAATTTGTTAACACTGTTAGAAAAAGCACGTTAGAGCTTAACAGAGAAATAAATTCTCTTCTCAGAAAGTAATCCGCAGAACAATTTCGGTTTAACACTGGTTAATATAAATAATGTTGAAATTTGGTGTTAAAACATTGCTTGTAAACGTAATTATGGATAAATTCCCATTCAAAAAAATTATCAAATTGAAAGTAGAAGTTTTTAGAACAATTCTTATTTTAATTGCAATAATATTTTTCAACTGTGGGAATGAAGTTGAAGAAAATATTATTCCAATTGAAGGAGAATTGAAAAGAGGTGGTACATACACAATAAATGAGACTGAAAATATTCGAGGATTGGATCCGGTTGGTATAAACGATGTTGTTTCTCATCATGTTGCACATCAAATATATGATCTGTTAATAGATTTAGATTCTAATTTACAGATCGTTCCTCAATTAGCAACAAGGTGGGAGATTTCAGATGATGGGACGTTGTATACGTTTCATTTAAGAAAAGGTGTTAAGTTTCATGATAATTCTTGCTTTCCTGACGGTAAGGGCAGAGAAATGAATGCACTCGATGTGAAATATTCATTCGATAGAATTTGCGATCCAAGAACGACTCCATTGGGTTATGATTATTATAAAAATAGAGTTGTTGGTGCAGAAGAATATTTTCGTGAAATAACGATAGCAAATAGAGAAGAAAGAGAACCGGTTTTAAAAGATGTTTCCGGTTTCATTGTAAAAGATGATTCTACTTTTCAAATAAAACTCAAAGAACCTTTTGGACCATTTATTTATTATATGTGTTTAGGTTTCGCTTATATTGTACCAAGAGAAGCCGTTGAGATGTATGGGAAGGATTTTTTCCAGAATCCAGTTGGTACCGGACCTTTCGTATTTAAAGATTGGAAACCTGACCTTGAATTAAATCTCAAAAGAAATAAAGATTACTGGGACAAAGACAAATTTGGTAATCAACTTCCTTATTTAGATAAAGTACAGTTTCGATTCATGAAGGAAGCATCCCAACAGCTTCTCGAGTTTCAAAATGGAAAGCTCGATGAGTGTTATCAGATACCTTTAGAATCTTTTAAAGAAGTCATTGATGAGAATAAGAATTTAACACCAGAATATTCAAAATATATTTTGCAAAGAACTCCATCATTGACGATACAATATTATGGATTTCTCGTGACGAGTGAGATTTTTAAAAATGATAAAGTAAGAAAAGCATTCAATTATGCAATTGATAGAAACAAGATTATTAAATTTGTTCTTAACGGGCAGGCAGCAGGAGGTGCGTTTTATGGAATTGTCCCACCTGCTATGCCGGACTATGATTCTGAAGTTATCGATGGATATGATTACAATATAGTGAAAGCGAAAGAGTTTATGAAAGAAGCGGGCTATCCGGATGGAACAGGTTTTCCTGAAGTTACGCTGCAAATAAATGAAGGTGGGGGAAGAAACATTCAGATAGCAGAAGCAATTCAAAGTATGTTAAAAGCTATAGGTGTAACTGTCAAGCTACAGATACTGACGTTCGCTCAACATCTCGACAATATTGATGCTGGAAGGGCAGATTTTTATCGTCTCGGATGGATTGCTGATTATCCAGACCCTGAAAATTTCCTTAATTTGTATTATGGTAAGAATGTTCCTGATGATCCAAGAGATATTAGTCCAATTAATAGTACACGATACAAAAATGAAAATTATGATTTGATTTTCGAGAAAGCCATACAAACTACTGATAAAATTGAGAGATATAAGTTGTATCAAGTTGCAGAACAAATAGCTGTATCAGATGCTTCAATGCTTTATATATTTTACAGTGAAGATTATAGATTATTGCAATCATATGTAAGAGGATACGCATTAGATCCAATGCATAGAGTAAATTTTAGGTTTTTATGGCTTGATAAATAATATTCATATATTTAATTTGCTTAGTATTTTATATACTAATTTCATTACTATTTGAAAGGAGACATTAATGCAATATTGCAGGAAGTTATGGCTATTAACAATAATTTTATTTAGTATTATTTATATAGCCGGTTGTTCCAGCAGTTCAGAACTTTCCAAAAATGAGTCGAGAAAAAACAAGGGTGTTGATGATTACAATAATTCCGAATTGGTAGCCACTAACACCTTAAAGGAAAAGACCTCAATCAACAAAGGAAGTTTAGAATCAATCTCAAGTTCAATAGCTGGTTTCATGGATTCACCAGAATTTTCTTCAAGCCTTGACAAGGATGAGGTGATGTATAAAGTTATTGAATATTTAAACACCCCTTATCGATGGGGAGGTACATCCAAAAACGGGATTGATTGTTCGGCTTTCGTACAAACAGTGATGTATCAAGCTTTAGGTGTTTCAATTCCAAGAACATCAGCCGCTCAATCAGAAGTTGGTGAGGATGTTGCTCGTGAAGATCTGAAGTTTGGTGATCTTGTTTTCTTTGACACACGCGGCAGAGGTAGAGTTTCCCACGTTGGAATTTATATGAGTGATGGTTATTTTGTTCATTCTGGTTCAAGGACCGGTGTAGCCGTTGCCTCACTTGACTCTGATTTTTATTCAAGAACTTTTTTGAAAGCAAAAAGAGTTATTGAATAATATTTTATTTATTTTATTATTTAAAAAGTCTCGAGATCTTAAAAGAATTCGGGACTTTTTTTATATCTAAATTTTATTATTTGTTGAATTCTTTCTGAATCACTTTTATGTGGACATATATATTAAGAAATTTCTTTTATTCCATATTAATTTTATTAGGTGTCATTACTGTTACATTTGCATTGTTGTATATTGTACCGGGTGATCCGGCAAGAATGCTGCTCGGGCAAAGAGCTGATGTAGCTTCTGTTGAAGCTGTTAGAGAAGAGTTAGGATTAAATAAGCCGCTATATGTACAATATATCAAGTTTATTACAAAAGCAGTTCAGGGTGATTTGGGAACGTCGTATTCAACTAACCGTAATGTCGTAAAAACCATTTTAGATAAATTTCCCGCGACAGCACTTTTAGCATTCAGTGCCTTAATATTATCTGCAATTATAGGTGTACTGATAGGTATTATTTCAGCTGTAAAATCCTATACATTCCTTGATAATGCTTCAATGGTCTTTGCTTTATTTGGCATATCGATACCACAGTTTGCTTTTGGTTTGATTATGGCTCTTGTTTTCGGTGCAATTCTTAAATGGTTTCCTATATCCGGATATATCAATGAAGGTTTTAACCATTTGATCTTACCGATGGTGACACTTGCACTCAGACCACTTGCGATCATTGCAAGAATAACTCGCTCATCCATGCTCGAGGTGTTGAATCAGGATTATGTAAGAACAGCCAAAGCAAAAGGATTAAGTAATAACGCAGTGATATTCAAACATGCCCTCAGGAATGCACTAAATCCAATCGTAACAACTTTGAGTGCTTCACTTGCTGCAACCTTAGGAGGTGCTTTTTTTATAGAATATATATTTAATTGGCCCGGAATCGGGTTGCTTGCGATTGATTCAATTATGAAATTGGATTTTCCGATGATACAGGGGACAGTTCTCTTTAGTGCCGTTATATTCGTTATTATAAATTTCATTGTTGATATTGTTTATGCAACATTGGATCCTAAAGTGAAACTGTCATAATTTAAATGTTAATTTAAATGCACAGTGATTTTAAATCTGAACCTGATTTAACACAGGAACATAATAAGAGTCTTTCGTACTACGCCTGGAAAAGATTGCGGAGGAACAAGCTCGCCATGATAGGTCTGGTAACTTTGAGCTTACTTATTATTATTGCTATTACAGCTGATCTTATATCACCATTCGAACCGGATAATCAAATATTGGAATACGCTACTAAACCTTTAAATTTTAAAGGTGAAGTATTAGTTAAAAGAATAACAGATAAAAATAAAGATGAGAATGAATATATTCCTATAAAGGGATTTCTATATGAAAAAGATGAGAAGGTTTATTATAATGATTTTGATGGCATAGAACAGAGCATTCCGAGAAATGATCTTGCGGAAGGTTCGAGGGATGACTGGAATAGGGAACTTACGTTTTTACTTGGTACTGACAGGTTCGGAAGAGATGTTCTTAGCCGTTTAATTTTTGGAAGCAGGGTGAGTTTATCGGTTGGTTTAATCTCGGAAAGTATAGCAATATGTATAGGGTTGATTTTAGGAGCAATAGCTGGTTTTTTCAGAGGTGCTCCTGATAAGGTTGTAATGTGGCTGGTTAATGTTGTGTGGGCGTTTCCTTCCATATTATTTGTGATTGCAATATCTGTTGTACTTGGAAAAGGATTCTGGCAGGCATTTGTTGCGATTGGTTTGACAAGCTGGGTTGAGATTGCAAGGATAGTCAGGGGGCAGTTTTTTACATTAAGAGAGACAGAATACATCGAAGCGACTAAAGCATTAGGTTTTAAATCAACAAGAGTAATCATCAGACATATCTTACCGAACAGCATAGGTCCCGTAGTTGTTACGGGAACAGTCGGATTAGCGACTGCAATTATATTCGAAGCAAGTCTTAGCTTTTTAGGTCTTGGTGTACAGCCGCCAACTGCAAGCTGGGGACAGATGATATTTGACGGTTACAAGTATATCATTGCCGGAACAAACTGGGGCTTGGCTGTATTTCCTTCGCTGGCAATTATGATAACGGTTTTTTCTGTAAATCTACTGGGTGATGGATTAAGGGATGCACTTGATCCGAAGTTGAAAAGGTAAAGTTTCTATTTTACCACAAAGACACGAAGAAGAAATTCACTAAATATTAATTTCAAAAATCAAAACCAATCCCCGCATTTATAATCGAATGCTTTACACCCGAGCTACTGGTTAAATAACTACTCAGGAGTGCTACATTAAATGCAAGTCCTTTGTATTTATATGTTCCTCCAACTGTAATGAAAAACTGGTCGAATGTTGTATTGTAGTTCCAGGTGTCATCGACATCACGAAAATCAAAAAGTGTAAAGAAACCTCCCCGTACTATCCAGAAATCATTAATAGAATATTCTGCTCCAAGATGTATGTTACTTTTATCTTTCAGGTAGTTAATGGCTGACGTGTTTGCATAATGATATTCAAGCGATAACCTTAATTTATCTTCCAGGAGCTTACCTTCGGTTCCTACTGATAGTCTTGAAGGTATTTCACAATACGATGTTTGAGGAGTTCCCCTATTATATTCCCACTCAAAGTTGTCAGAAAACCCGAATGTATAAGAGGCGCCCAAAGAAAAATATTTATTCGGAGAAATTATAAATCCTATTTGAGGAATGAAACTCCATAGCTCTGCTTTACCCGAGGTAGGAAATTCATTAATGAAAATATCTTCACCGTAATCAAAATCACCTGTTATATATGTTAGATTTAGATTTGCACCAAGCCTTAACCACTCGTAATTAAATACAAATGGTACTATAAATGAATGCGAAATAAACTTGTAGTATGCTTCGTTTCTTCCTATTTCAGTTCCAAATTCATTCGTTGTAATTAAAATAAAATCATATTTATAACTGTAATTATTTTGATAAGAAAATCCCGTTTGAAAATTCTCATTAATTCGATATCCTCCCCCGACTGATAAAGATGGGAGTGCATTTTTCAAATAATCATCACTTGAGAAATAAGGCAGATAGTTTACTCTTGTTCGAAAATTGTAACTCACATTTGTATTAAATCTTTTTTCAATATAAAGAGAAGCGGGATTTAGTGAAATGCTTGACATATCTCCTAATGATGCAACTCCTGTATATCCTTTGCCTCCTGAAATTGTTGATAGTCTGTTTTCAGAATAAAATTCCCAGTAAGGATTGATTATAGCGTCTGGATATTCACCACGCGGACCGTCTTGCTGTGAAAAAAGATTTAAAGGAAATAATATTACTAAAAGGAAGATGAGATTCAGATAGGTTTTCTTTTCCATTTGTTGCCCCTTTGTTAAAAGTTATTAATGAACTTTGAAATAACATATAGTATTTTTATTATAGAAAATAAGCAAATATTTATTCCTGTCCGAATGCAGAGAAACATTTTAAAAAAGTTAGATTGAATTAATACAGGTATTCCAAGTTTTGTATTTTTCCTCTTAGTACACGACAAAAAAGAGAAATAAAAAAAGATAATCTGACTCAAATTTATTATATTTATCAAACCACAAAATTTAATAATATAATATAAAAATCAGATTATGAATCGTATTACAAAATTACAAAACATATTACAACAACATTTTAGATGTAACAAAGCCAGGATAAAATTAATAAGTTCATTTATAGTAAGCCTAATAAGGGTAAAGACAATAAAGTTAACAGATATATCATTAGATATAAATCATAGAGTAAAGAATTGTTCAAACTACAGAAGGATACAGAGATTTTTTTCAGAATTCGTAATGGACTATGATGTAATATCGAGATTTGTAATCACACAATTACCAAAGGACAAGAAGTATATATTAACACTAGATAGAACAAACTGGCAGTTTGGAAAAAAAGATATAAATATATTAATGTTAGGAATAGTATACCGCGATACCTCGATACCATTGTATTGGAAGTTATTGAATAAGAGAGGAAACTCATCGATAGAAGAGAGAAAAGAGTTGGTAGAGAAAGCTATAAATTTATTAGGTCTCCAGAGGATAAAATCATTAGTAGCAGACAGAGAATTTGCAAGTGCGAAGTGGTTCAAGTATTTAATCGAGAGTAAGCTGGAGTTTCATATAAGAATAAGGAAGGATGCAGTTATAACAAAATATAAATCACCGATAAAGACTGTAAGAAGTTTATTCAAATATACTAAAGCGTATAGCTATATTGTTTTACCATATAAGAAGATGGTCTATAACAATGAACTATACATATCAGGAAGACGCACAAATAAAGGAGAGTATTTTATATTAGCCAGTAATAATAATCCGGGGGATGCTCTGGGAGATTATAAGCAGCGTTGGACAATTGAGAATCTATTTGGATATTTAAAGACGAAAGGATTTGATTTTGAGAAGACACATATGACAGATCCAATAAAAATTAAGAAGTTAATTGCACTACTAACAATAGCATTCTTATGGTCTTACCTTGTGGGTATTTGGATAGATGATTCTATAAAAATAAAATTGAAAATAAATGGCAGAAAAGAAATAAGCATATTTAGAAAAGGTTTGGATTATTTAAGAAGCGTTATCTTTGATCTTAATTTGAAATCAAAAGAGTTTAATTTTCTAATTAAATTTTTGTCGTGTACTTAGATTTTTCCTCTCCCTCTTAATATCACTTTGTTAATTTGTAGATTTATAATTATATTGTAAACTTCAATTATTAAATTATAATTTGCATAAAGTTTACGTATCATAGGATAAAGGATTAATTTTTGCAAAGTAAAGAAAATTTAAAATACTTATTTTACCTGACAAAGGTGAATAATCTTTGTATTGTAAGGTAAATTGTTTCACTAAGTATACAGATTTATAATAAAGATAAAATTCATGTTAAGGGTAATATTTTAGCATTCATTTTTAAACAATAGATACTTAACTTATAAGTGAAGAATTCGTTTATAATAGAGGAATTTTATAAAGGAGAAAAATCAACTTTTTACACTATTAGGTTTTGTTCAGAACCAAAGTCAGAAGCGGATAAATTTTTTCAGAAATTTTCATCATCTGAAAAAGATAGAATTGAAAACATAGAATCAAAGATAGAGAGAATGGCAAATAAAAGTGGATGCCAGGATCATTATTTTAAAATCGAAGAAAGCAGTATTTTGAATAATATCTGTTCATTATGGGAAGGTAATCTAAGATTATATTGTTTAAGATATGGAAATGTAGCTGTTGTTTTAGGCGATGGTGGTATTAAAGATAAACCAACATATCAGGAAATTCCTGAATTAAATACAATTGTAAATCAACTTGAGGAAATATTTCCTTTAATTGATGAAAGAATAAAAGATGGTGAAATTATAATAACAGATAATGAAATTATAGGGGATTTAATTTTTAAATTTTAAAATTAATAATATGGGTAGCAAAATATTTGAGGAATTACTAAAGAATATCTCTGACGAAAAGAGGAGATTCATTAGGATTTCTATGGATATTGCAGATCAGATTGCACAATATCTTAAAGAGAAGAAGATGACTCAAAAAGAACTCGCTATAAAGCTTGGAAAAAATGAATCAGAAATAAGTAAATGGTTAAATGGCAGTCATAACTTTACATTAGATACTATTGCAAAAATTGAATCTGCATTAAATGAAGATATAATACTTGTTCCAAAATATGCTTATGAAAATGTCTATATAAATTACGAATCAAGTTCATCCTATCGATTTAATAAAGATTATTTTGAAAGAAAAATTGCAAATAAAAATGTTCGTTTAGAGTATTTTAACAAAATTCCGTTGAAGTCAGAATATGATTTGCTCGATCTAAATAAAGCCCTTAATAAAACATATCATAGTGAAGTAGCATAAATGAAAACGGAGAACAACAGAAAACATATAAAATATAGAATTAAGGATATAAGTTTACTTTCTCTTAAAATAGAATTAAAAAAAGAATTAATAGATAAAGAAGTTTCAGACAAAAAGACCTTTCAAAACCATATCTTTGATGTTCAATGTACAAATAATACAATTCTAAATGAAGGTTTAATAATTATAGAGACTAACGTCAATGTTTTTCTTGATGAAAACAAAAAAATTAGGTTGGGAAATATTCTTACTGCAAATATATTTGAGGTACAAGATTTGAAAGAATATTATAATAAGCAAGAAAAAAGATTAATATTACCTGAAATATTCGAAGCTACTATTATCGGATTATCAATTTCACACACTCGTGCTATGTTTGCTAGTAGAACAGCAGGAACTTTTCTAGAACATGTCTACATTCCAGTATTAAACCCTAGGGATTTTCTTAGAATTAGGGATAAGAAATTGAAATCCAAAAATTAGTAAGAAATCAGTGAACAAGATAAACATATAAATGCATTTGGTGTTATTCTGTTGGGATACTTGAAGCATCACTATATTTTTTTTTATTGTATGTGAAAGAACATCAACATCTGGTAAAAATATAGTATCGCTCATATTAAATTTCTTTTTAACCTCTCCCCCTTCTCTATCACTTTGTTAATTTGTAGATTTATAATTATATTGTAAACTTCAATTATTAAATTATAATTTGCATAAAGTTTACGTATCATTGGATAAAGGATTAATTTTTGCAAAGTAAAGAAAATTTAAAATACTTATTTTATCTAACGAAGGTGAAAAACATTGGTAATGTCAGGATAAAGAATATCCTTACTCATTGCAAAGGAGCGAAGGAATGTTTTGAGCTAAGTAAACATGAGTTAAAAAGGATTGAGGGAATTGATGAGAAGACTTCGAATGAGATAATGAAGTCTAAGAAGTTATTTGGAGATTATGAAATAGAGTTCGATAAGATTATTAAGAATGCTGAAGAAAAGAACATACAAATCGTAAACATCACCGATGAAGAGTATCCCTCAAATCTGAAGAAGATATTTGATGCCCCGGTATTGTTATATATAAAAGGAAGGCTTTATAAAGAAGATAAATATTCATTAAGTGTTGTTGGTACGAGATTCCCCACTGAATATGGCAGGAACGTATGCGAGAGAATGGTTAAGGAGATTTCGAAATTGGGAATACCCGTTGTAAGCGGGTTAGCGAGAGGTATTGATTCTATGTCACACAGAGTTGCTCTTGAAAATAATAATTTAACTTATGCTGTTTTGGGCTGCGGTGCAGATGTTGTTTATCCCAAAGAAAATAAAAAGCTCTACGAACAGATTATAGAAAACGGTGCTGTAATATCGGAGTTTGAAATTGGTGCTGCTCCTGATAAGGTTAATTTTCCGAGAAGGAACAGAATAATAAGCGGTATAAGTGTCGGGACGTTAATTGTTGAAACTGGTTTAAAAGGCGGTTCTTTAATAACAGGGGAATTTGCTCTCGACCAGAATAAAGAGGTGTTCGCAATACCCGGATATATTTATTCAAAGAAATCTGAAGGCAGTAATGAGTTAATTAAGAATGGTCAGGCAAAGTTGGTGACTAATGTTGATGACATTTTGAATGAATTAAGCTACAAGCTTAAACCTATATTGAAGAAGACTGAGGCAGAGAAAGAAGAAAAACAAATACAGGAATTGAGTATTTTTGAAAAAAAGATTTATGAAGTTATAGGCATAGAACCTATTCACATTGATAAGATAAGTGAAATAACGGAGATGTCTATATCTGACTGCCTTGTAAATTTGTTATCGCTTGAGTTCAAAGAAATTATAAAACAGATACCCGGTAAGAATTTTATAAGGTTATGAATGATGGTTTAGATAAATACATGATTGACGATAGGATCTTCTCGGTAAAATTCTCGTGTGATTTACAATTGTGTAAAGGTGCGTGCTGTACGATAAAAGGAACAATCGGGGCTCCTTTGTTAAAAGAGGAAATAAAAAAATTCGAATCAATATTAGTCACAGTGAAAGAGAATTTAGCAGGTATCAATTGTAATTGGATTGATGAAAATGGGTTTTATGAAAGAGACGGAAATGAATACTCATTAAAAGGGATAAACAATGACGACTGCGTTTTTTCTTACTATGATACTGGAATTGCTAAGTGTGCTATCCAGAAAGCTTACTTTGAAAACAAGATAGATTTTATAAAACCAATTTCATGTCATTTGTTTCCAATCAGAATCAATGGAAAGAAAAGGAATATCCTGAAATATGAAATAATAAACGAATGCAACGATGCGTTGGATAAAGGTTTACTGGAAGGTGTTCCAGTAATGAAATTTGTTAAAGATGGAATCATTCGCGAGTGTGGTAAACACTTTTATTATAATTTAGAAAAACGAATAAACATTTAGTGGAACTATGTTAAGACAGACTCAAACTCAACGGTTAGTACAAAAGATTCTTCCTCAAATAATTCAGAGACAAAGTCTATTAGCTATCCCTACATTAGCAATTGAACAAATGATGAGGCAAGAGATAGAACAAAATCCTTTTTTAGATGAGATTTATGATTTACTAGAGGAGGAGTCAGAAGAAAAAGAGGAAATTAAAGAAGAGGAAAGCAAGTCAGATGAAGATGAAGAATTCGATTGGGAAGATTATGGTGATGATGATATAGCAGGATATAAAACACAAGACAACAGTGTTAATGATAGAAGGGTAATTCAGGAAAACTTATGGAGAAGTAAAGCTACTTTGTACGATAATCTTTTATCACAACTGCATCTGTCCGGCTTAAACGATAAACAAATTTTTATAGGTGAGGAGGTAATCGGTAGTCTTGATGATGAAGGATATCTAAGAGACGAAATCGAAGATATAAAAAGGGATATCGATAAACTAAAGATTGGAACGGAATTTGAGAATGAGGATTTTAAATTAGAGGAAATAAATGAAGTCATAGAGCGTATTCAAAAATATGATCCTATAGGGATTGCCTCAAGGAATCTTCGCGAATGTTTAATTCTTCAGATCAATAATTCAAAGATAGATGAAGGTTTCAAAAAGCTATGTAAAAGAGTATTGAATGATTACTTTGAAGAATTCAGGTTAAAGAATTACGAAAAACTCATTAAAGAGTTGAATGTAGATGCTGAAACTATTAACGAAATTTTTGATTTCATTTTAAAACTTAATCCCAAACCAGGAGCAATAGAAAATTCAATTGAACAAAATTACATCTATCCCGATCTTATTATAACTAAAGAGAATGGTGAATATAAAATTGAATTAAATGACAGAAATATTCCAAGTTTAAGATTAAACAAAACGTATAAAAAGCTATTATCACGTGATAAGAAAAAATTAGAAAAAGATACAAAAGATTTTATAACAAATAATTTTGAAAGAGCTAAATGGTTTTTAGAAGCTATAAAATCGAGAAGGGAAACAATGTTGAAAGTTATGAACTCGATTCTTCGAAGACAGATTGAGTTCTTTGATAATTTGGGTGAAGGACTGAAGCCAATGTATGAAAAGGATGTTGCCGAAGATATTAACATGGATATTTCTACTGTAAGCCGTACTGTCAGGGGAAAATATGTACAAACAGATTTTGGAATCTATGAACTAAAATATTTTTTCAGTAATTATATGAAGAATGATGAAGGTGATGACATTTCGACAAAAGAGATTAAAATAAAATTGAAAGAGATAATAGATAATGAAGATACTTCGAAACCATTTACAGACGACCAGCTTGCAGTAGAGATGAAAAAAATAGGATATAAAATAGCAAGAAGAACAATTGCGAAATACCGAGAGTCACTGAAAATACCGAAAGCAAGATTAAGGAGAAAAATTTAAATAGTAATTTTTTAAATAATAATATATTAAAGTGAGAAAGAATACTATCAAAGCAACAACAGTAATAGGATTAATAAAAGATGGGAAAGCTGTTATAGGGAGCGACGGTCAGGTTACGATGGGAGATTCTGTAATGAAACATACTGCCAAGAAAGTAAGAAAAATTTTTAATAATACGGTTCTAGTTGGATTTGCAGGAGCAACATCAGATGCATTTACCTTGTTTGAAAGGTTTGAAAGTAAGCTTGAACAATATAAAGGAAATTTATCGAGAGCTGCGGTTGAACTTGCAAAGGAATGGAGAACCGATAAATATCTTCGCAGGCTGGAAGCACTCCTGGCAGTAGTGGGTAAAGATAAAACTTTTTTAATTTCAGGGACAGGTGACGTGATTGAACCGGATGATGGTATAATTGCGATTGGTTCCGGTGGTCAGTACGCAACTATAGCAGCAAGAATAATGCTTAAGTATACAAATCTATCCGCGAAAGAGATTATAAAGGAATCATTAAAACAGGCAGCTAATGTTTGCATTTATACAAATACTAATATCACAATTGAAGAATTGAATAACAAATAAAAATATTTATAAAACCATGACCAAAAAATTGATAAAAGAAGAAAGCAATAAAAAATCTGATACTAAAGAACGAAAGGGAAAGATAAAAGGGGAGTCAACAAAAATAACAGGGCAGCTAACTCCTTCAGAGATCGTTAAGGAACTCGATAAATATATTATCGGTCAGGATAATGCGAAGAAGTCAGTCTCAATCGCTCTAAGAAACCGATGGAGAAGACAGCAAATCGCTGAAGAGATACGAGAGGAAATATTACCGAACAATATTATAATGATAGGTCCGACTGGTGTAGGTAAAACCGAAATTGCAAGGCGTTTATCAAGGTTGTCAAACGCACCTTTTATAAAAGTAGAAGCATCGAAGTATACTGAAGTAGGATATGTTGGAAGAGATGTTGAATCAATGATCAGGGAGCTTTCTGATTTATCTGTTAATATGATTAAGCAGAATAAAACGAAAGAGGTTGAGGGAAAAGCTCAGGAGAATGCAGACGAGCGGATTCTAGACATATTAATTCCGCCGGTGAAAAAAAGAGCAACAGCAAGCGAAGCAGTAAAAACTCAGGGTAAAACTGAATTGGGCTTTAATATTAGCAACGATGATAAGAAAGATAATAATGAAGCGAATCTGAAAACGAGGGAGAAGTTTAAGAAATTAGTAAAGAGTGGGAAACTTGATGAGAGAGTAATCGAACTTGATCTATCAAGTGAGAATTTTCCCATGCTTCAGGTTCTTGGACCGATAGGTTTGGAAGAAATGGGTTTAAATTTGCAAGATATGTTTGGGAATATGGTCCCCAAGAAATCGAAAAAAAAGAAACTAACAATTGCAGAAGCAAGAAAGGTTCTATCACATGAAGAATCACAGAAACTAATTGATATGGATAGGGTAATTCAGGAAGCACTTGATAAAGTTCAAAATTCCGGAATAGTTTTTATTGATGAAATTGATAAGATATCCAGTAAAGACAGTAAATCTTCTTCCGGGGTAGATGTTTCCCGTGAAGGTGTTCAGAGAGACTTACTACCGATTATTGAAGGCTCTACCGTAATTACAAAATACGGACCGGTTAAAACAGATCATATTCTTTTTATTGCATCGGGTGCTTTTCATATTTCTAAACCGAGCGATCTTATACCTGAGCTTCAGGGAAGATTTCCAATACGAGTAGAGTTGAACAGTCTAAATGAACAAGATTTTTATAAAATCCTAACACAACCCGAAAATGCTTTGATAAAGCAATACAAAGCTTTATTGGAATCCGAAAATGTCGAATTAATATTTGATGATGAATCGATTAAAGAAGTTGCTAAGATAGCTGCAGAAGTAAATGAGCAGGTTGAGAACATTGGCGCAAGAAGACTTCATACTATCCTTACTACTTTGTTGGAGGATATATTATTCGAGGTTCCGGATAAACAAAAGAAAAGAAAAATATTTATTAATAAGAAACTTGTTAATAATAAATTGAGTACCATTGTTAAAAATCGAGATCTTAGCAGATACATTTTATAAAATTTGAAAACACTAAAATGAAAAAATTCATTCTCTCACTGATAATTCTTTCTTTAACTTACAGTTTTGCAAGTTCGCAAACTAAAAGCAGGGGAGAGAGTTATAGTTATGCTGGTTTAGGATACAGTTTGATATTCTTTACGAATTCAGATGTTGCAGAAGTATATCCCGTATTTAATTTTTCCAATTCATCATTTATGAATGAAGTAAATTTGTTCTATGGAATCAGATTAAATAAAAGTTTTGCTATCGAAATATCACCATCGTTTGTTTATTCATCTTCCAGCAACAGTGATGGATTCTATTTCAATGATGATATTAGTAAAAGATATTACGTCCCGAACAAAGCTAACTTGTTTGCACTTCCATTAAACATTAATATAAAATTTTATCCTTTTACTGAAGATATGCTGTCACCTGTAAGTAATTTATATATAGAATTTGGCGGTGGACCAATGTATATAAGAGAAGAGTACGATAATAACATATACATCGATGAAAATTTGACATCATATCAAGGGTTCAAAACATCAAAAAATAGTATCTGGAATGAGAATTTACATTTTATGGTTGGGTTTGGCTCGTCAGCAAGGTTTGGTTATGCGATTGAATTAGGTTACAGGTTGGTACCACTGAAAGGTGATAATGTAATACCAGTTGCATCTTCAATGGCAAGTAATTTCAATAGCGTTAATCTATCCTTTAAAGGAATTTTCAGTTTTTAATAAAAAAATCCCAAATTAAAAATTCCTAATTTGGGATTTTTTTATTTTAACTATTTTAATATCTCTCTTGCGATGACCAGTCTTTGGATTTCACTCGTACCTTCATAAATTTCAGTTATCTTTGCATCTCTTAAAAATCTCTCAACAAGATACTCTCTAACATATCCATATCCACCGTGAATTTGAATAGCTTCCAAAGCATTCTTAACGGCAACTTCACTCGCAAAAAGTTTACATTGAGCTGCTTCTCGTATGTAATTTTGATTATTATCTTTTTTTCTTGCTGCTTGAAGTGTTAACAATCTAGCAGCTTCGACATTCATGCACATATCGGCGAGTTTAAACTGGATAGCCTGTAGATTAGCAATCGGTGCATCGAATGCTTTTCTTTCTTTAGAGTATTGCACAGCAGCTTCCAAAGAAGCTTGTGCAATGCCAAGAGCTTGAGCAGCAATACCTATTCTTCCACCATTTAAAGTTGTCATTGCAACTTTAAACCCCATTCCTTCTTCTCCTATTATATTCTCTTTAGGAACTTTAGCATTGTTTAAACCAATAGAACATGTATCTGAGCTTCTGATACCTAATTTATCTTCTTTTTTACCAACTTCAACTCCTTCATACGCTTTTTCAACTAAAAAGGTAGAGATACCTTTATATCCTTTCGATTTATCAGTTACAGCTTGCATTACATAGTAATCAGCATTAACTCCGCTGGTAATAAAATTTTTCATTCCATTAAGGATATAGTGATCACCATGGAGTTCGGCAGTACTCTTTTGAGCTGTAGCATCACTTCCTGCTTCGGGTTCTGACAGACAAAATGCACCTAATTTCTGCCCGGATGCAAGTGGTTTTAAATAATTTTCTTTGATATGATCTGAACCATATTCCTCAAGTCCATAGCACACTAAAGAGTTATTTACAGACATAATTACTCCAACCGATGCATCAACTTTAGAAATTTCTTCCAAAGCGACTACATAGCTTACTGTATCCATCCCAGCACCACCCCGATCCTGAGAAACCATCATACCCATAAATCCAAGTTCACCCAATTTTTTGATGATTTCAAATGGAAATACTGCTTTTATGTCTCTTTCGACTGAAGTTGGAGCAATTTCATTTTCAGCGAAATCTTTTGCAGCATCTTTTATAGCTTTATGCTCATCTGTTAATTCAAAATTCATGATAAGTATTTTTAGTTTATTAATATAAAATTAATTTGTGAATTATTTTTCCGTATAATCATAAAATCCCCTGCCACTTTTCCTTCCAAGATAACCGGCTGCTACCATTTTCTTTAATAATGGGCAAGGTCTGTACTTTGAATCTCCCAATCCTTCATGAAGCACTTCCATTATTGATAGACAAACATCGAGACCAATGAAGTCGGCAAGAGCCAATGGACCCATCGGATGAGCCATACCAAGTTTCATAACAGTGTCAATTGCTTCCGGAGTCGCAACGCCCTCCATCACACAATACATTGCTTCGTTAAGCATTGGGAGTAAAACTCTATTAGATACAAAGCCAGGAAAATCCTGAACTTCAACAGGTTCCTTCTCAATCTTCTTTGATAAATCGTATATTGTGTCGAATGTTTCCTGTGAAGTAACTAAGCCTCTTATCACTTCAATTAATTTCATCATCGGGACAGGATTCATAAAATGCATTCCGATCACTTTATCAGGTCGCTTTGTAAAAGCTGCAATTTCTGTTATTGAGATTGATGATGTATTACTTGCTATTATTGCATCAGATTTAGCTGCTTTATCAATAGTTTCAAATATCTTTTTCTTTGTATCAATATTTTCTGTTGCTGCTTCTATTATAAGCTCCGAATCTTTTACATCCGTTAATTCAAGTGAAGATTTAATATTGCTTAATGTTGATTCTTTTTGTTCTTCGGATATTTTTTCTTTCTTTACCTGTCGATCTAAGTTTTTTGTAATAGTTGCAATCCCCTTATCAAGCAATTCCTTGTTAACATCAATTATCAATACATTATATCCAAATTGTGCAAACGTGTGGGCAATTCCATTACCCATCGTTCCAACACCAATTACTGCTATGTTTTTGATATCCATTTTTAAGATTTATTTATAGTTATAAAAATTTGTTAATTTAAAAAAGTTATCATCTTTCGACAATAACTGCACTTGCTTCACCACCGCCTATACACAAAGTAGCTAAACCTCTTTTTGCATCACGATTCTTCATAGCATAAAGAAGGGTAGTCAGTATCCTGGCTCCGCTTCCTCCAATTGGATGACCCATAGCTACTGCGCCTCCATTGACGTTAACTATAGCTGGATCTAATCCAGCAACTTTATTTACAGCACATGCCTGAACAGAAAATGCTTCATTAGCTTCGAAAAGATCAATATCTTTAACTTCAAGTCCAGCTTTCTTTAATATATTCTTAATTGCGTAAGCCGGTGATGTCGGGAACTGTTCGGGCTTTTGTGCGAATGATGCTTGAGCTACAATTTTTGCCATCGGAGTTAATCCTAACTCTTTTGCTTTATCAGCAGACATTAATACGACTGCAGCAGCACCATCATTGATTTTCGATGCATTAAAAGCTGTAACTGTTCCTTCTTTGTCAAAAGCAGGTCTTAATGTTAAACCTTTTTCGAAATTTACTTTACGTGGTTCTTCATCTTCTTCGACAACTATATTTCCTTTTCTGGTTTCAATCTCTACTGGAACTATCTCTTCTTTAAACAAACCTTCATCCATTGCTTTTATTGCTCTTTTATAACTTTCCGTAGCGAATGCATCCTGTTCTTCCCGTGTGATATTCAATTCTTTTGCACACATTTCAGCTGCATTTCCCATATGAAAATTATTGTAAACATCCCACAGTCCGTCCTCTATCATTCCATCAATCAGTTTACCATGTCCCATTCTGTAACCTGTTCTTGCTTTATCAAGATAGTATGGTACTTTACTCATTGATTCGAAACCTCCTGCTACAACAACGTCTGCATCACCGCATTTAATTGCTTGTTCTGCAAGCATTACAGATTTCAATCCCGAACCGCAGACTTTATTTATGGTCATGCACGGTACGGAAACTGGTAAACCCGCGTATATAGCAGCCTGTCTCGCAGGTGCCTGCCCGATTCCTGCCGGCAGAACACATCCCATGATAACTTCTGAGACATCTTCTGGTTTAATGTTTGCTCTTTTAACAACTTCTTTTATTACTATTGCACCTAATTGCGGTGCGGTTAGAGATGATAAGGCACCTAAGTAGCTTCCTATTGGCGTCCTTACCGCTGATATTATTACGACTTCCTTCATAGTATGTCTGTTTTATTTATAATAATTATGAATTGAAATATATTAATTTATAGCTGATAATATTATTTTTACGAAACTTTCAGGTTTTAAACTCGCACCACCGATAAGACCGCCATCGATGTCTGATTGATTAAACAATTCTTGAGAGTTATTTTCATTTACACTTCCACCATAAAGAATTTTTATATTAGCTGACACATCCTGGTTATATAACTTTTCAATGGTTTCTCTGATAAAAATATGCATTTGATTTGCCTGTTCGGGTGTTGCTGTTTTTCCAGTACCGATTGCCCACACAGGTTCGTAAGCTATAACAATTTTATTAAAATCTTTCCTATCTATTGCTGTCAAGCAATTTGTTAGTTGTTCTTTCACAATCTGATTTTGAATTTTGTTTTCTCTTTGTTCTAATGATTCCCCAACACATACAATAGAGATTAATTCATTCTCAATAGCTTTTTTTAATTTTAGATTTATCGTGAAATCTGTTTCTGAAAAATATTGACGTCTCTCACTATGTCCAAGAATAACATATTTACAACCCAGAGCTTTTAACATGCTTGCAGAAATCTCCCCCGTATATGCTCCATCGTTTTCATAATACATGTTCTGAGCTCCGATATTTATTTTGGATTTATTCGTTAACTTTCTTGCTCTTGATAATGACGTAAACGGAGGACATATTACTACATCTATTTTAGACAATGTATCCTCATCAAGATTATTTCCTATACTTTTTATCAACTTTTTGGAATCCTGGTATGTCTTATTCATTTTCCAGTTACCCGCAACTAATTTTTTCCTCATGTTTTCTTATCTTAAATTATAATTGAGGTTTTCTTTCAATAAATGAATGCCCTGTTAATGTTACGAATGTAGCATTCTTTTGATAATCGGAAATATTTTTAGAGTTTAAATAACTCATGGATGACTGTAATCCTTCTCTATATTCCCTTATCACTTTCGTTACTGAACCTTTGTACGATACTAAAGATTCTTCGCCTTCGATATATTTTTTGCTATCCTGTTTAACTGCAAAAGATGCACTACCGCAATATTTTTTCCAGCGTTGGTTATTATATTTCAATACGTCTCCTGGTGATTCTTCACTGCCTGCGAGTACTCTACCGAAAATAACAGCATCACAACCAAGAGCAATCGCCTTACACATAGTACCGGGAGTACTAATACCACCATCGGCAATTATCTTTACTTTACTTTTCAATGAATCTTTTGCTTTGAGTGCTCTGACAATTGCATCCACCTGACCTATGCCAACACCGGATTTTACTGAAGTTGAACAAAGTGCCCCGTTTCCTATACCAACTCTTATGGCATCTACATCCAAATCTATTAAGAATTTTGTTGTTTCATAACTCGCCACGTTTCCAGCGATTATTTTCAATTTGTAATCATGTATAATACTATTGATGTTATTGATGAATCTCTCGAGTCTTCTGGAACCCCCACTAGCAATATCAATGCAAAATATTTTTATTCCTGCATCAGCTAACTTTTTCAGCCTGTTAATTTCTGATTCCTGTTTTACTCCTATAGCTGCAGCTTTATATTTATTCTTTAAAAGGTCGTTATCTTGAAATTCTTTTAATTGCTCATCAACCGTGTTAAACCTATGCACAATTCCAAGGCATTTCAGATTCGCCAGTGCCTTTGCCATTTTTCCTCCGCAAACTGTATTCATAGGGGAAGCGATGATTGGAACTGATAATTTAACACCGAGAAAATTCACGGACGTATCGCAGTCCATCCTGTGTTCAACTTCGGATATTTGATTGGGTAAAAGGGAAATATCATCATACGTGAGCGAATATTCCTGAAAAATGTTTTTGTATGACATTTATAATTTCAGTTTTAATTATGAATTATAGTATAAACGTGATTCAATGTCGCTGCTAAGAAATTGCTTTTGTAACCTTGTCAGCTGCATCTTCTAAAGTCGTTGCCGATATAAGATTCAATCCTGAATCGTCTAATATCTTTTTTGCTTCCTCTGAGTTTGTCCCCTGTAATCTGACGACAACGGGTACAGGGATATTTATATGTTTAGCTGCTTGAACAACACCTTGAGCGACCCTGTCGCACCTGACGATTCCACCGAATATATTAATTAATATTGCTTGCACATTTTTATCGGATAAAATTATCTTAAACCCATTCTCGACAGTCTCAGCCGATGCAGTTCCACCAACATCCAGGAAATTGGCTGGTTCACCACCGGCAAGTTTAATAAGGTCCATTGTTGCCATAGCAAGTCCTGCTCCATTCACCATACAACCCACATTTCCGTCCAATTTAATATAATTCAAATCCGATTTTGAAGCTTCAATTTCCAAGGGGTCTTCTTCATTCAGGTCTCTTAGGGCTGCATATTCTTCGTTTTTAAATAGAGCATTATCGTCTAAATTAATTTTTGCATCCAAAGCTAATACTTTATCATCGTTGGTGATGACAAATGGATTGATTTCAACGAGAGATGCATCGGATTTTTCATAGGCATTGTAAAGTGCTGTTATGAATTTTACAAAGTCCTTAAAAGTATCACCTTTTAAATTAAGTCCGAATGCAAGTTCGCGAGCCTGGTATGACTGAATACCTATTGACGGTTCAATCCAAACTTTGATAATCTTTTCGGGTGTCTCAGCAGCGACCTTCTCGATTTCTACCCCGCCTTCTGTCGAAGCCATTATCACGTTTTTCGAATTGGAGCGATCGAGTAATATTCCCAAATATAGTTCATCTTTATAATCAAGACCTTCACCGATATATAAAGTTTGTACTTCCTTTCCTTCGCTTCCGCTTTGGTGTGTAACCAAAACATTACCTAATACTTTACTTGCATATTCCTTTGCTTTATCGACATCGCTCCCAAAAAATTTAACGCCTCCTTCAACAACAATTTCGTTTCTGTTGTTTTTATAATAAACTGTTCCTTTACCTCTGCCACCGGCATGGATTTGAGCCTTTACGACGAATTGAGTTATTTTTCTTTTCTTAAGTTTATTTATCGCATTATCAAATTCATCCATAGATTTAATTGCTATACCATCCGGAACCGGAACTCCAAAATCTTTTAAAATAGACTTAGCCTGATATTCATGAATTTTCATTTAGCTTTGTATTTTATATTTATAAATTTTTATTTAGGTAATCTAAATTTGTAAAGCTATTTTCCTCTTGATTCTTTTTTAAAACTACTGTCCAATTGATTCATTGTTGAATCTAAAAGGTTCTTCAATGAATCGAGTTTTGTTTTGTCTAATGTCGAGTCTAATTTCTTTAGATTTTCATCGATTGTCTCATCAATCTTTTCGTTTACCTTTTCTTCGACCTTTTCGGAAATTTTACTACAGCTTAGAACTGCAATCAAAAGAAATAAGCTCAACACAAATTTAAAAATCTTCATTTATTATAATTTAATTATAAGAATTATTTCGATTTTTCTGTTATGACTTTTGCCTGCATAAATAATCCTAAGTAATCTCTTCCGCCAGCTTTAGAATCCGTACCACTCATATTAAATCCACCGAATGGCTGGACACCGACTAATGCGCCTGTACATTTTCTATTGAGGTATAGATTCCCAACATGGAAATCAACCGCAGCTTTAGCAAGCTTCTTTTGATCTTTCGAATAAACAGCACCGGTAAGCCCATAAATTGTATTGTTTGCAATTTCTAAAGCATCATCGAAATCTCTCGACTTGATAACTGCAAGAACAGGACCGAATATCTCTTCCTGCGAGATTGCATCATACGGTTTTACATCTTTTATTATTGTTGGTTCAACAAAATGACCTGTGCTTTGAATTTCTTTTCCACCGTGAATAATGATGCCCCCTTCTTCAACACCCTTGTTAATATAATCCATAATACTTTTCTTCGAGCTTTCATTTATAACAGGACCCATGTTCGGATTTAACCTGGTATCGTTTACTTTAATTTGTTTTGCTGTATTTGTTAGCTCTTTGCAGAATTTATCGTATATCTTTTCATCGACTACGACTCTCGAACATGCTGAACATTTTTGTCCGGAATAACCGAATGCAGCTGTTAATACTCCTTTGATCGCATCATTGAAATTTCTTAACTCACTATCTATGATTATAGTATCCTTACCACCCATTTCCGCGACTACTCTCTTTATCCAGATCTGTTTAGGATCTTTTTTAGCTGCAAGATCAACTATCCCTAATCCAACATCCATCGATCCGGTAAATGCAATGAATCTTGTTAAGTGGTGTTTGACGAGTGAGTCTCCGATACTTCCGCCGCCGCCTGTAACGAAGTTCAGAACACCTGCTGGAAGCTTTACTTCTTCCATCAATTCGTAAAACATTTGTGCGATAGCAGGGGAGTCGCTCGAAGGTTTTAAAATAACGGTGTTTCCGCTTACGATCGCCGCTGTTGTCATTCCAACGAGTATTGCCAGCGGGAAATTCCATGGTGGTATTACAACACCCACACCGAGCGGTATATATTTCAGCGTATTCTTTTCTCCGGGATATTTAACTAATGGCTGTTTCTCATCATACCTTAAGGCTTCCCTTGCATAGAATTCCATAAAATCTATTGCTTCAGCTGTGTCCCCATCGGCTTCTGCCCAGTTTTTTCCTACTTCGCATACCATCATAGCTGAAAATTCATGCTTCCTTTTTCTCATAATCTTCGCTGCTTTCAGGAGAAAGTTTGCTCTCTTTTCTGGTGAAACCTTTTTCCACTCACTAAATTTTATATTAGCAATCTCAATAGCATTCATTGCTTGTTCTACTGTTGCTCTTTGAAATGTTCCGACTATTTCATCATGATTCGATGGGTTGTATGATTTTAATTTGTCATCTGAACAAAGTTTTTCAGTTCCTATGCTTAAAGGGTATTCTTGCTTGAATCTTGGTTCGATCTTCTTTAATGCTTTCTTAAATTCCTTTACATTCTTTTTCTTCGTAAAGTCTGTTAACGGTTCGTTTTTAAATTTTGCTAATGCCATGACTTATATGTTTAAAAATTTTAGAAATGTTGTTAAAAAATTAATTTGTGAATATCTCGATTATTTTATTGTGCAATTCAGGTCTTAACCGTCCTATCCCGGTATGAGACCTGCTTGGATAAACTCTGTTTGTTAGAAATACAATTATTAATTTTCTATCTTTATCACACCAGACGCTTGTTCCTGTATAACCCGTATGCCCGAAACAGTTATCCGATATCAGCTCACCGCATGGAGTTCTGTAGCTTGTTGGTTCCGGTTTCGTATCCCATCCAAATGCTCTTGTATTGTAATATGAAGCATAAGTGTATTTGCTTGTGAATAAATCCACAGTGCTTTCTTTGAATAAAGTATCAAGTCTCACACCTCTTGTGTAAGGGTTGTAATATGTTCCCTTGTTTAATAATGTTTTCACAAGTTTGAAAATGTCTTCTGCGTTGGAAAAAAGTCCTGCATTTCCCGATACACCACCGATTAAGTACGCAGCTTCATCATGCACCTCTCCTTTGAGAAGCTTATTTCTCCAGTTATTATCGAATTCAGTCGGAAGTATATTTTCTTTATCATCATCATTCGGGTTATACACCGTCGATAACATTTTAAGAGGTTCAAAAATATTTTCATAGCAATATACATCGAGCGTTTTGCCCGTGACTTTCTCTACTATCTCTCCCAGCAGTATTGCATTCAAATCACTGTAAACGAAATCAGTTTCCGGTTCATATTCAAGTTCGAGGTTGTATATCGTATCCAAAACATCCTGCTTGGTCTTACACGTTTGATAAAAAGGTATCCATGCTTTCAATCCTGAATTGTGCAGCAGCAAATTCTGTATCGTAATTTTTTCTTTATTATGAACTCCGAATTCCGGAAAGTAATAAGCAACCCTGTCATAAAGGTCGAGCTTTCCTTCATCATACAGTTTCATAATCGCAGAGGTTGTCGCTATGACCTTCGTAAGCGAAGCAAGGTCGAATATGCTATAATTTTCAACAGGCTTTGCATCATCATCGTATGTGAATTTACCATAAGATTTTTGGTAAAGGATTTCTTCATCTGTTCCGATTAGAAGTTGTGCACCGGGAAAGTATTCATTTTCTATCGCATCGTTTATCATCCCATCTACTTGAGTAAAATCATTAGCATATAGATTTAAGCTTTGAGATATAACAGCAATTAATATTAAGGGGATGATTTTTCTCATATAGCCTTATAATATATTTAAATATAATACTTACTTCAATTTACAAATTGGTACTTTTGGGTTGCAAAAGAGGACTTTTGTAACCAGGACTAAAAAGGTGGATTCGTGATAATTGGTGCAATTTGTGTCTTGAATGATTCAATCCTTAAAGAATCACAAATTAAAACTTTCTAAACTTATCCGAACCAAGATTACAGATTGGACACTTCTCTGTTGGTTTTCCTAAATGTGTATATCTGCAAACGGGACAGATATAAACATCATCTATATTCATTTCTTTTCCTTTCGATAACTCATCCAATGCAAGTTTGTAAATCTCTTCATGAATTTTTTCGGCTTCGATTGCATAATGAATCGAACGCTGAGCACCTTTCTCTTCCTGTAGTTTTGCGATTGCGTCATAAGCTGGATACATCTCCACTATTTCAAAATTTTCTCCGTCAATACCTGATTGTAAATTATCAGCTGTCTCTTTAATTAGTCCCAGGTTCTTTGCATGATTAATTGCATGAACCTGTTCCGCGTAAGCAATTGCTCGGAAAAGTTTAGCGAGTTTTGCATAACCTTCCTTCTCAGCTGCATCGCTAAAGGCAAGATATTTTATGCATGCCATCGATTCACCCGCAAACGCTTCATTCAAAGATTTTTCTGTCATTTTTTTCATTTGTTTATCTCCAGTAATAAGTTTAGTTAATGAATCTGTATTTTTTAAATTTCACTTAGTTTTTCTTCCCATTCTCTTCTTAGCATACCATAATGTACAGCATCAAGCCATTCATCTTTCCATTTGATGAATTCTCTTTGTTTACCCTCAAGTACAAATCCTACTTTCTCCGCAACGTGCATCATCCGTTTGTTAAACGACCAGGTGTCAAGTGATAAGCGATGTACGTTTGAATTTGAAAATAAATAATCTATCCAGAGTTCAAGAGCTTCTGTTCCCATTCCTTTATTCAGATATTCGTCTTCACAAATATCAATTCCAACAAACCATGTATCCGGGAAGTGCTCTCCTCTTTTATAACGATTTACCCATCCTAAGGGTTTATTTTCTGTTGTTGTGATTATCGCTTTAGTTCTTGGCATAGGGAGATCTTTTTTGCAATCTTCTAAGAATCTATGCAAGATTATATCTTTCTTTTCTTCAGTATCTGGAGTGTCTATATTTTCCCATGGTGCATCATATTCTTTCCATTCGCCATTCACAAACCAATTTACATATATTTTTGCATCGGAAGGATGACGGTCTCTAAGATATACTTTTTCCCCCGATGCTATAATATTCATTCTTGTTTCATCTTTGTCCATTCTTCAGTTCTGTATCAATGTATCTGTGAAGTTTAGTTATTAACATTAAATCTTTATTTTTAAGACTTCAAAAATCATAAATCGTTAATCATTATTCTTTATTCGTTTTTAATCCATAACAGATAACTAGATATTAATCCTAAATCTGCAGCTCCACCACATCCCCATCCTGGAGTATATGGTCTCTCCCAACCATTTGTCCATCATGGACATCTGCACCCCAAATACGAGCTGATTTTAATTTTTCTGTAAAATCATGATGAACCTTCACAGAAAACTCTTCTACATTACTTCCTATTTTTAATACAAACGGGTCTTCCATATCCGGGGGTTTCCCATGAGCTTTAGAATACACACGAATTATTTTCAATGCTTTAAAGATTTCTTCTTCCATTAGCTCAAGGTTGCGACCTGTTAAAGCAGATACAGGAAAAATATTCCATTTATTTTTGAATAATTCACAGCATATTTCATAATTTTCATCATAATTCTTATCATCGTATTTGTTAGCAATCACAATGAGCGGTATGAATGATATTCGACCTTCACCAACGTAACTGTCTTTCAAATTGTAAGCGACGATACGATGTTCTTCAAGAAAGGAAAGTGTGTTTTCGAACTGCTGGTCCGGGTCAGCTTGCAAGTCTACTACTAATAATATCAAATCTGATAACCGTATTAATTCTATTAATTCTGGCTCAACGTGGTCTCTGTTCAGGGGCGGAGTATCGACAAGCTGAATTTGGATGTTTTCGAATAGCATCATACCCGGTGTTACAGCCCAAGTCGAGAAAGGAGCATCGGAAACCTTTGGGTGTGCATGCGATAACTTTGCTACGAGAGATGATTTACCAACATTAGTTGCTCCGATAACTACAACCTGACCTGCTCCTTCTCTTTCAACATGGAAAGCAGTATCCTGCCTGCTCGACTTCTTTTTGCTTTGAGTTGCACTTTTTAATTTAGATAACCGTTTTCGTAAAGAAGCCCGCAGTTTATCGGTACCCTTATGTTTTGGAATAGCACCGATATATTCCTCGAGACTGGAAATTTTTTCTGTGGTTGTTGTCGCAGCCCGGTAAAGCTTTTCCGCATCGACTGCTTCGGGTGGAAGATTTGTCGGCATAGTTAATTTATAATTTCGTAAATTAATTGCACACTTTTATAATATACTTCCAATGATTATTTGAAAACATTTAAATTTAAAACCAATTTTTCCTTTTCACACTCAATTGTTTTAAAGTGTTGACATTTCTATGTTATCAAAATTTCGACGATAATATTTCATGTATTCCACCTTTCGTTCTAATGCTTCTACTACCGCATGTGTGAAATTCACTTTTTCAAATTTCTGTGCACTACCAAGACCGCCCGGACTGAAAACATTTATTTCCATTAATTTGTCACCTACAATATCGAGACCTACTAAAAACATTCCGTCCTGGACTAATTTCGGTCGGACCATTTCAGCAAGTTTAAGATCAGTATCGGTTATTTCAGCTTGACGTAATTTCCCCCCAGCATGAATATTACTCCTCATATCATCTCCCGACCTTAATCGCCGGAAAGCTGCATATTTATGTTTGTATCGAAGTGGTAGACCATTCATTAAAAACAAACGGGTGTCTCCTTCAGCAGCGGCGGGCAGATATTCCTGTGCGATGACATAACCATCCCGACTGACAGCGTCTATCATTTGATTAAGGTTTGACATATCATCCCGCCGGATTAAAAAAACATTTGTACCGCCTGAACCTTGAAGAGGTTTTAGTACTATATTTCCTCCCTCATCTTTCGCAAATTTCTTAATTTCTTCCCGGTCCCTTGTTATTAAAGTTCTCGGGCGAACTTCTTCAGGGAATAGCTGGAAGTACATTTTGTTCATTGCTTTTACAAGACCGTTGGGATCATTTAAAACTATTACTCCGTGACGCATAGCTGCCCGACCAAATATAATTCCGGATGATTGAGCCCACGAACGTTGACCAATATCTGTAGAAGGATCATTTCGAAGTAATAATACGTCTAAATCGTCTACTCTTATCCGTTCATGTATTGCATTCTTCCCTTTTAGATCAGCAATATATGTATCGGAGAATTTATATTTTTTCTTCGGTACTGTCTTTGCTCTTGCGCAAATTGAATCATCGGTATCATAAGCGAAATCTCCAGCACCTATAACCCAAACCTCATGCCCACGATTTATAGCAGCCATAGCGAGACGTGTTGTTGTATAACCTGTTTGTTCAGTCGTTATCTCATTAACGACAAATCCGAACTTCATATTTTTCTCCTTTCGATTAAATTTAAAACTGTTAATCCATTTCTTAATAGATTCAATTTATTTTTTATTTGTGCATTTTTAAAATATCTTGGATACAAAGGTGCAGGATGAAGTACTTTGCGTAATTGTAATTCCTGTATTATTGGAATATGATCAATTGCAATTTTTCCTACGAACAATGGCTCAAGTATACCATCTTTTTTTAAATAATTCAATAAATTTACTAAGCCACGTAGATAAACTATATCTTTGGTGAATCCACCGCTGCGATAGATACGTGCTGTTAATGTAAATGCAGTCCATTGATCGAAACCATAAGTTAAATTCATTTCTCTGAATGTGTCGATAAACGATGCTCCATCAATAATACAACGCGCAGCAATTACACGTCCGGCTAAAAGACGCAATCGCGGACGGCTCAAACCATCAACGAAATACTCTGAGAGTACTGCAAGTCCTTCCTGCAATTCCTCGTATCCTGCTAATCCGCTGTATAGTTGTTTAAATGGTTGTGAAAGCCCGTTGAAGTAAGTAACAACATGAGTTCCGACTTCATGCTGTATGAGAGCTTCGCTGCGTGATATTGGGATTTTTATATTGCGACTAATAAGCAAATTTCCTCGCGACACCATTAAACCCACGACGTCATCACGAATTTGTATACGGGATGACAGCGAAGGATAGAACTGTTTGTAATATTCAATTTCATTGAATGCTATATCAGCGAATTCTTCTGCATTTAAATAACCACTTTTAGAAAGTTCACGGCTTCTCGCAGGTAATACTTGTAGAATATTTTTTGAAAGATTAAATAAGTTATCACTAATATTTCCAAAAAGCTGTAAACTGCTATACAGAAATTGTGGTGTTTCGCGATCATCCAGCATTGTTAACTGTCGGTCGAGTTCTGTTCGTTTCTCGTGAAAAAGGTATGCTAAGGTTGGATCTTCTACACGTTCAATGGGAATTTCGTAAAGTTTACGTTTTAATATTGCCGTGTCAACCGGTCTTGGTCTATAGAAAAAAACAGGATCATGATCGAATTGCTTATTTTTAAACTTAGTCCATGCATATTCGACATTAACCGGGGTTAACAGTAATAGGAAATCAAATTTGTTGGAAATATCCGCAAGCATACTATCTACCCGCCATACAGCTTTAACAACTGCCCTGCGTCCGAGTGCAAGATAATGACTTGGGCGAAGTGCTGTTTGAGTATTTGAAAATGCGAAGAATGTCTGCTTTAGTGCCCTCGTAAGACTAAGCTGTAATTGTCTTAGTACTAATGGAAAAATATCGTTATTTGTTGGATCACGATAAATAGGTTGAATTTCAATACCAATAGTAAAACAATTAAATTCTTTTACATTTTTGATTGAAATAAGTGATTCTAATCCGGGTGGTGAGAGTTTATTGTTATAAACAACTTCAACATTTGCTGTCCGTTTTTGTATTCTCATTTTTCTCAAAGAACTTTCCAGAACTTCTACACTTTTCGTCGGTGGATTTGTTTGGGATATAAATATTCGAAAAGCAGGTTTTGAAATCGTATCGTCAATTTCGAAATCAATTGGACTATCTTCACCACTCCAAATTTCTATGATTAAGAAAGCTTTGAATTTATTCGATAGCGTTTCAACTATTGTTCGCGTGAGTTCTGTCAATCCCGGTTTAAGTTTTCTGCTGCCAGAAGCGACCAGGTATGACGCTTCACCTTTAACTAAATTATCTGTTCCCCTGTCAATACGTTTGATTGGGCGTCTGTAAACGACAATGAATGGCAGGGCACGATCAATATGTAAACGTCCGTCTAATGGTAATGACCTTCTTATTTGCTTTCCTTCTATTAAACGTTCACGAATTTCTTCGATGAAATTTTCTGTTATCGTATTTTTTATTCGTGAATTTTTAGTATTCATTATGTTTGATCTAAAATATTTATATATATGACTGACAATATGATATTATATGTATAACGGATTTTAGAGTTTTGCTAATTCTTCAACAACACCGGCTACAGTAGATTTTAAAGCTTGACGAATTGCTTCAAGTTGAACTTTGTCAGGCTCACCAGTCCATTCGTTCATAAAGAATTTTTTGAACTCAATTGCTAAAGCACAACCTGATTTATCAAAGTTTTCATTTATCCAGCGGGGAAAATTTCCACCTTTGAATTTGACATTCTCCCTTACATCGAGATGCCTTCCAAGATAATCAAAATTATGCAGGTCAGACATAAAACGTTCTACTACAGGTGCCCAGTGTTCACGGTCTAATGTACCTGTGCCTACATTAACTTCCGGATTAGAAATTGGGTCTGCAGGCTGCTCATCGGGACCTCCACGCATATGATTATATGTGTGTAAATCAAATACAACAAATTTACCGAATTGTTGCTGCAGGTCTTTTAATACATACGAAGTCTCATTATAAAATTCATCATACTCTAATAATGAGAGTTCTACGATTTCTATTGAAGGTCTGGATTTCCATACTTGTAAACCCCACGCATCATCAGGTTCAATATAAACAGCTTTCTCTCTGGAACGGTTCAAATCAACCTCGAAGCGTGATCTTAATCCGATAATTCGCGTTTCTGCTATTGTTGTCCAGTCACCTGTAAATGGATCTTCTTCACGGAGTCTTTCGGCTTCGGATAAATTGAATAGTTCCGATACTTCATCTCGCACCTCATGTCCATTGTGAATGGCAGCAGCTATTATAGGAATTTTACCCGTTATTATAGAATAGATTGTATTTTTTTCCATTGTATAAGATATGAATAAAATAATTACTTTTGCAAGGGAATAAAGTCAATGTGTGATTTCAAAGTTTATAAAAGTTATAAACAAACAGCCCAACTATATGTTAGTTAGGCTGTTCTTTGTTCATATTTTGTTACAACGAGTCCTTATATTTGCTCAAACATCTTCTGTTAAAAATGAAAGAAAGCATTGACTCTTGGGGCTTGATTAGACAAGCCACAAATTTTGATTTTACGATAAATCATAACAAGAAATATGATAATGATATACTCGTAGATAATCTCTGTGGTAATCCGTTTGGTTTCTCATAAGTACCATTGATGGTTAATCCTACCCTGTTTTCAAGATAAAACAAAAAAGCTGCATTCAGAATGTTGTTACCTACGGTTACATTACCCGATGTTTGTGATGCTCTAATGATATTCATAATATAGCTTGCAGTAAAGTTTATACGGTTACTTAGATCGTATGAAAAATTTGTTCCAAGACTACCGGTTACGAGTTTAAAAGCTGAAGAATCTACCGGTGTGTAAGCATTTGCGTAAATATTAAATTGAGCTTGATAATTTATCGGGTATGAAAACCTTCCAAGTAATGCAAGTTCTGGTGAGGGTGATTTTATAGACGTATATTCAGTTAAAGCTGTGTAGCTTACGCCTGCTCTGATGTCATAACCAAAGAATCTTGGATTAATAATTTGGTTTATTCCGTATAATACCTGTCTTATTCTGTAAAAACCAAGAGCATCAAGTTTACCTGTCTTAACATCTCCCGATGCTTCAATCTCTGCTTGAATTGCTTCGATAAGTTTAGCTTCGTAAATATCTTTATACTTATCCTGAAATTCACCTTCTCTTTCTATCAATGATGCTATTTTTAACATAGTTTTTTTAGGAAGATATTTCGAAAGTGTCTTATCTTTCATTAGCTCATTTTCAATTCTAAGAGCTTTTGCTAAAGATGTAGCATCAATAAACCTGCCGTATCCCACACCACCATTTAGATTTATCTGAGGGCGGTCGAATCTATCTTCATAAGTCATTTGTGTCCCTGCGAATCCAAAAAAGTCTTCCTTTTTTGTAAAATACTTTCGAATGTCAGCATTGATAACTCCTGTATATCTTACATCATCATTGTATGTTTTGCTAACGGATGTATTTAAATCCAGGTTATACGCAAATGGAAGTGATGAGTAAAACTGTGAATAGATTGCATTCGAGTTGAATTGATTTGATGTAACAGAATCACCAATCTGTGCCCAATTATAATTTGCATTGAACCTTAGATTTTTGGCGAAGCTAACTGGAACATCGTAGTCTGTCATTTTTACATTTTGTGAATAAATGCTTCCTGAATATGTCAGGATAATAAAGATTAAAAGTATGAATTTTTTCATGTTAAATGTTCTCCTTTTAAAAGGTTAAAAAAAGTTTTTATCATAATGATTCTAAAATATTGCTATTTGAAACTTGTAACTGTTTTCCTTCTGAAATCTCAATTAATGTAGAAACGGTACCTACTTCAATTACTTTGACAACATCTTCCTTAAATCTAATACTGCTTCCTGTTTTCAAAGTTTTATTCAGATAAATACCTGCTGTTACATTATGTACTATATCTTTTGTACCAACTCCGAATGCAATTGCAAGACCTAATCCAATAGCAGCAACAAGAATTATTAAAATACTTGTTAATATCGAAGCATCTATGTTTAATTGTGACAAAGCAAAAACAAACGTAATAATTAGAACTGTGACGTTAACTACCGTACCAAGCAATTGTGAATATTCTGAGGACAACCTTGCTGAACTTCCTCGAGCCATTCCGCTCAGAACTTTTGCTGCCCATGTACCAAATAAAATTATCAACATTGCAATGATGATATTCGGGATATAAGATATTAACTTATTTATTAATTCTGCAAAGAATGCCAGACCTAATATATCCGATATCGGCAATAGAAATAAAATTATTATGAACCAATATAATGTTCTTGCAAATACCCATGAGAGGTCTTTCTTGAAACCTGATGAAAGTAGAAACCCCTCAATCCCGGACTTTGTTGAGATTTTATTAATTCCTATTAACATGAACAATTTATTGAATACTTTTTGTACAATCTTCGCAACAACAACTGCAATTATTAAGAATATAATTGCTGCAATTATATTAGGGATTGCAGCAAGAACGTTTTCAAGCGCCGCTTGTACTGACTGCAAAAATACCTGTGTCCAGTTGTCAATCTGTTCCATAATATTTCTCCTATTTTAGTTTAAAAAAGTTTTTATTTAAAATAATTCTCATTTAATCTTTAATCTCTTTTTTTAATTCCGTTACTGAAAAAAACCCAACAAAACTTTCAGCAAGTATTGAAAAAGTTTTCAACATACTCCAAAGAGTTATTTCAAGGAAGTTTTTTAAAATAATGTTATATCTTATTTTCTTTTTGAGTTGACTATCGAAATATGGTGAAAGTTTACTTTGATTAGTTGAGTCTTTCATATTAATCTCTATTTAAAATTTTGTAAAACTGATCTTTTGCACGTTTTATTCTCATTTTTGTAGCACCAATACTTGAAGAAATCTTTTGACTGATTTGAGTGATTGTTAGATTCTTTATATAACGGAATATGAACACTTTTCTATATTGATCAATCATTTTTTTTAATAATGCGCCAAGTTTTTTCCAGAAATTCTCTTCCTGTTGTTTATTCAATATAGAACTATAAATGTTCTCTAAATCTACATCACCTTCAGGAGTTACACAATAACGCCAAAATTTATATTTATTCGATAACTGAATTGTCAGACAAATATTTATAGTAATTCTTGTAATCCAGGTTTTAAGTGATGATTCCATCCTGAAATTCTTCAAACCAAAAAAAATTCGAACAAAGGTTTCCTGAGTGACTTCTTCTGCATCTTCTCGGTTACTTAGTTTTTCATAAGCAATTTTGAATACATAATTTTTATAACGCTCTACAAGATGATTGTATGCATCATATTTGTCAGGCAATTCTTCTTTACATCGAATTGTGAGTTCACTATCATTCAGTTCGGTATAATTCATTATTATTTAATTTTAGCATCGATTACATAGCATCCATCTAAAATAATATAATATGACTACTAAAAAGATTTATTGTTATTTACTTAATTGGCCTACATTATTATTAGACTTACTAAACCAACAAAAGTAACACTAAGATTTGAGAATTTATTTCAACATAGAAGCTCATACGTTTAATGTTACTTTCAGAGCGATAATGTTGTATAATTGAAATTAAAACACTATATTATATTAATCAAATTATTTAAATCTTGATATTATCTAACTAAATTTTTTCTAATTTAATATAAAGGAGTAATAACATGGCTTTCAATTTAATTTCAAGTCTTGTCAGTGGTGTAAAGGGTGGTGTGGTCGGTGCATTAAAAGGAACTGCTGATATCGGAAGTGCTTCTGTTAAAGTAATTAAAGATGTAACTGTTACTTCTGTTAAAGGTGCGAGTGACCTCGTTGGAATGGGGATACGTGTACCCGCTTCAATAATTAACGGTGCTCTTTCTGGTGTTTCCGAACTCGGTGTTACTGTTGTGAAAGCAGTGAAAGGAACTGTTAATGGAGCTATTCAGGGTTCTATGGAATCCGGTATAAAAGAGAAGGAAGCAGTCGAAGGTGCAGTTGCTCAAGCTCTTTACAGTGCAAAAGACCTTGGTGTCAACGTAGCCGACGTTGCAGTAGAAGCTGTTAAAGGAGCCGTTGAAGGAGTTAAACAAGTCGGAGGTGATTCAATTTCAGCGACAAAGACTTCTATCGTTGCTGCATTGGATGCAGCCAAAAGTATTAGTGATGACACGTTTACTTCTGTAAAGGATGCACTGTCAGGTGGCGTCGATGGTGCGAAGGATATACTTGACGAAATAAAGAAGTAGTCCCATATTAAATGCTTAATTTTAAATCCCCGTAAGAAATTACGGGGATTTTTTTTATCGATTTATTTTATCAGCAACATTTTCTTCGTCTCTGCAAAAACCTGTCCTGAATTGGATTCAGTATCACCGGCAGTTAATCTATAGAAATAAACACCACTTGAAAGGTTTTGAACCGAATGCGGCTCCGGAGCATAGCTCCCCTATGGGAAAGGAGTCTCTTTGGGAGAAGTAGAAACATGTAATGATAGCACTGCTAGCGCCACCAAAAAACTATTCCGAATTGTCAAACTAATATAGCATTGAATCTCCGTAGCAAAAAGTTTTTTATTGTTTATTAAATATAATAAACGGAAATTTGTAATTCTATTAATGACAAGCACGTATACGCTAATTAACATAAGAACTCTATAACTCTCAGATAGTAATCTTAATCTAATAAATAATATTGGAACAACTGCTTGACCAAATAAGCCAGTGGATACATGATACAATGTTTATAACGAAGGACGTTCAGGATAATTTAATGAAAAGTTTAATTGTTCTGATAGTGTTCATAATTATACGGTATGTTTCATACTTTATAATGTTACGGCAGACAAAAGATGTGAAGAAACGTTACCGCTGGCGAAAAGGAATCACATACGTCATTACTTTCATCATTATTTTTCTTATTGGTCGTATTTGGTTCCAGGGGTTTGGATCAATAGCAACATTCATGGGTATATTCGCTGCCGGTATTGCTATTGCATTGCAGGATTTACTTGTCAATATAGCGGGATGGTTGTTCATTTTATGGAGACGTCCATTTGAAGTCGGTGACCGGATTGAAATTAATAACAATGCAGGCGATGTCATCGATACACGTTTATTCATGTTTTCACTAATGGAAATCGGAAACTGGGTAGAGGCTGACCAATCAACAGGTAGGATTTTACACTTACCGAATGGTTTAGTTTTTAAACATAGTCTGGCAAATTATTCAAGAGGCTTCAATCATATCTGGAATGAGATAGCTGTACTCGTAACTTTTGAAAGCAACTGGGAAAAAGCAAAGGATATTTTATCCAAACTCGCAACCAAACATGCAGAGCATCTTTCAAAAGATGCTGAAAAGCGTCTAAAGCAAGCTGCTAAACGGTATATGATCTTTTACAATAAGCTAACCCCTATCGTGTGGACTTCTGTTCAGGATTCCGGGGTGCTCCTCACTATTCGTTATCTCTGCGATCCAAGAAAACGAAGAAGCACCAGCCAGGTTATCTGGGAAGACATCCTGAGACAATTCGCTAATTGCAATGATATCGATTTTGCGTACCCCACAACAAGATTTTATAATAACAAAAACGAAGGTAAAAGCAAAGCAGGAGGTCAGTAAGCAACCCACAATGAATGAAACTAAACCAAATAGATTAGTCCCTTTCATAAAAAGAATAGCATTCGGGAAAAAGGAAACCGGCTCAAAGTTTGGGACTTTTGCGGGCGTATTTACTCCGGACGTTCTGACAATACTCGGTGTTATAATGTATTTGCGTTTTGGCTGGGTTGTAGGAAACGCAGGATTTCTTGGAGCAGTTGCGATTATTTTAATAGCTAAATCAGTTACGATATGCACAGGATTATCTATGTCTTCGATCACAACGAATATAAAAATCGGTGCCGGCGGTGCTTATTCGATTATCTCGAAATCTTTAGGCTTGGAAGCCGGCGGAAGCATAGGAATACCGCTATATATTGCACAAACACTTTCCACTGCATTGTACATAATCGGTTTTACAGAAGGTTGGCTGCTTGTTTTTCCAGATCACAATCCAATAATTATCTCAAGCATCGCATGGATCGGCATACTAACTATCTCTTACATTAGTGCCAAGTTTGCAATCAGGATACAGTATATAATCATGGTGATAATAGGTCTTTCGCTTTTATCATTCTTCTTAACACCTGTAAAGCCCGTGACTGATTTTGTACTAATTGGTAACTTCGAGAATGCGAACTTCTGGTTAGTGTTTGCAATCTTCTTCCCGGCTGTTACGGGCATAATGGCAGGAGCCAATATGTCCGGTGATTTAAAAAAGCCAAGACGCTCGATCCCTTTAGGGACTATGACTTCCATTGGTGTCACATTGATTATTTATATAGGAATAGCTTACGTATTGAGTGTCGTCAGTACACCCGAAGAACTTCGATCCAATCAAATGATAATGTTAGATAAGGCTTTTTGGGGTCCTGCAATCATTGCTGGTATAATGGGTGCTACTTTATCCTCAGCACTGGGAAGCATGCTTGGTGCTCCACGGATTTTACAGGCATTAGCAGAACAAAAGACCATTCCCTTCCACTCCGTGTTCGCTGCGAAAACAAAAAGAAACGAACCCCGAAATGCAATCATTTTAACCGGAATTGTTATAGAAGTATCTCTCATTGTTGGAAGTCTCGACGTTTTAGCTACTCTTATCACAATGTTTTTCCTCATAACTTACGGTATGCTAAACCTTGTTGTATTTATCGAACAGAGCATGAAGATAATAAGCTTCCGACCTACTTTCAAAATACCGCGTTTCGTTTCTTTCTTAGGTGCTGCAGGGTGCATTATTATAATGTTTCTAATTAATCCTGTATTCAGCTTCATTGGAATAATTACTATCATATCACTCTATATATGGCTTGGGAAAAAAGAAATGGAACCATCCTGGGGTGATATACGAGGTGGATTGTTTTTAGTAATCGCTGAGAGGGCTTCCAGGATTTCAGCAAAGTTCCCCAGACACCAGATCACATGGAAACCTGATTTGTTGCTTCCTATAGAAAACCCTGATGTATGGGCTGGACCATTATTGTTTATTCGTAACATAACTTATCCATCCGGTAGTATATTCGGTTTTACAGTTAAAGAGGAAGCTCTTCCTGAAACAAAAGAATCTCTCAAGAAACTGCTAAAACCTCTCAAAGACCAAGGGATACAAATTAACTCGGCTGTTCTGGAAGACAATGATTTTTTGCACGGTACGAAGCTTGTTATACAAACGCTTCAAGGCGGTGCATTCCGTCCGAACATTTTATTCTTAACCATGGGAGAAGATACACGCAAAGATGAAGCTATAAAGCAGTTGGTAAACCAGGCAGCGGAACATGAATTAGGAACAATAATCTTGCGTCAGCATTCGCGTGTAGCTTATGGTATGCAAAAAGATATTAATATCTGGCTCAGAGATAAAAGCCCTAACTGGCATCTTGCAATGTTGATAACTCTCCAGCTTCAGCTTAACTGGGAAGGCAAGATAAACCTTGTAACAGCGTCAACAGAAAAGAAAGATGAAAGGCGATTGTACAACTTTTTAGACACCCTGAGCAGCCAGGCACGTTTGCCCTCGATGACAGAATTTCACGTATTGATAGGTAACTTCAAAGATACAATACAGGGAGCACCGAGAGGAGATATAAACATCTTCGGATTAGCACAGGATGACCTGCCGTTTAATTTTATGAGAGGTGTGAATGAATTGACCGGGTCATCGTGCATTTTCGTTCGGGATTCAGGTTGGGAAAGTGCGTTGGTGTAGGAAATAAATTAGATTTCACACTAAACTTACTTTATTTTGATAACGAAGCTCCACTTCGTAATTTTAATCATATTTTTATTATTTTATCGGATGTTTCTATTCTGAAATAACATAAAGTTAAAAAGTAGTTTCTTAAAACACGTAATATCTTCAATCCCCGTAAGAAATTACAGGGATTTTTTATTTTAAAACCTTGAATTGAAGTTAGTTTTGATGTATATCAGAAGTTATAATTTTCTTAGGCACTGATTTAGATATGCAGTGGATTCCGCACTGTGTAAGAATAATATCCTGGCAATTTATTGGATAAACATCGTAACCATATTCCTCAAGTATTTTTACGATTATGTCATCTTCAGGTCGATTGTATGCTGGACATAAAGCAGCGTTATTTATAATAATACCGTTCGTGTAGTTGGGAATAGTATTAATATCATCATAAACAATTCTTTCTAAACCCGGTACTCTATGAATTGTTTGATTGTATTTATGTAATGTTTCTATAGCAGGTTCGATTGAAACAGCTTGCATGCTGCCTTCGGGATATTCAGAGACTATCCAAACGTTTGGTTTAATGGGCCAAAGATAAGTATCCAGGTCAGGTGTTACTTCTTCAGCTAATGAAGGGACTTGTACGAAGGTTTGCTCAGAGAAATGTTCCTGAAAGAAAAGGAGTTTTCTTTCAGCATTAGAGTCTTGGAACAAGTCCTTTGATAGTAAACAAAGATTTTCATTTACTATTATAGCTGATGTTGTGAACTCAACCTCTATGTCTAGAAGATTAAGGTTTAACTTTTTTGACAGCCTCTCACTGAATGAGTGGAGTTTTTCAAAGCTGTTCAATTTTGTATTATTAAAAATTATTGCACCGCCTTTACCTTCAGTTGTTTCCCAAAAAATAGGTGTATATTCTGCTAAAATTCCACGCTCAGGAGAATCATAATTAAAAATGATATTCGCGGAATCAAGATTTGCATCTTCCATCTCTTTTTTCAAATACGGAACATCTTGATGTGCAATGAAGATTTCTACGTCAATATTACGACTGGCAACTTTTGCTATTTCGCAAATTGCTTTACCAAACTTAAAACGACTATTAAAGAATTTTTGAACGAAGCTAAGATATAACAAGCCAACTGGTTCGTATTCAGGTATTATTCTCATTTTATTCCAGGTTAAGATTTATTTGTATACAAATATCGATATATAATTCTTATTAAACAATAATAAATATATTGTATTTATAGATGAGTAATCGAAATGATAAGTAGAATTTATTTGATATGTTTAAAGTAGCTTTCCCTTTTTCAAAATCAAGCAGCACAATTAATTGACAGTTCTCTTAAGAAATTACTGGGATTTTTTATTTTTGTGATGGACTTATCAACATTATACGTGCCTGGTGACAGGTCGGGATTTGGAATGAAATTATGTAGACAGTATAAGAACGTCAGGAGCAAGGGAAATAATTCACTTTTCACTTTACAATACAATTCATAAATTCAATTATTAACATAAAACACTTATTGCTATATGGAAAATCTTTATTCAAATGCTATATTAAACTTAATAAATGCTTACAGTCAGCGTATTTCTAAGTATACTTCTGCTTTAGATAAAGTTAATTCATTAGATGAAACATTATTTAAAGGGATAGTTATTAATAAAAATCATATGGTTACAAAATTAAGCAATATCGTTAATATAAATATTGAGATTTTGAATATTCTTAGGGAGATGTTTACAAAGGAAAACAATATGTTTACATTAAATCGAGGGTTAGTTAATAAAATAAATGAGGGATTGAACTCAACCATAGAGGGATTGAAACCAACTACAGAGGGATTGAAACCAACTATAGGGGGATTGAACTCAATAAATGAAGGAATAGAATTAACAGATAGAGTGAATACGCTAACTATAGATTTTTTAAAGGAAATTGCTGAAGTATTAGGCAATTCATTATATATGCCTGAAACAAAATCAGGAGCATTCGAGGAGAAATCCGGAGAGCCTCCTCCACCGACGCTGACTCCTGAGGAGGTAAAAGAAAAAATTATACAGTCACCAGGAATCCTGAGAAAGCCTTTTATAGAATATTTCAAAGGTAAATATAAGTTCGAGATAATACCCATAAGGCTTGCGTTTATTATGGAAGATATTTATAAAAACTCGAAGACTTCACAGATGCATATAATAAGTGCAGTAAGGTCTACACGTACAACCGTAGAGAGGGCATTCAGCGTGCTTCGTAAACAGGGCTGGATAAAATTAGAATCAAGCAGGCAGAAAGAAAAATTTATACTCACGGAGAAAGGAAAAGCGTTTATTGAGAAAATTGTTAACGGGTTATGAAGACTTTTCGAGAGTTGTCAAGACTTTTGGAGTCTTTTTTATTTCGGAAATGGTTATTTTAAGCTGCCAGGAGTCCCGGAAAAATTGGGACTAAATCACAAGTATATGTGAAAAAAAGAAATTTTATAAACATAAAATCATAGGAGAAAAAAATGAAACAAGGTAATACAGTTCTGCTTGCAATTTTCATAATTGCAATGATTTTTTCTTTTGGCGTTAACACATCATGTACTCAAGTAACTGATAAAGACGGCAATACTTACAAAACAGTAACAATCGGTACGCAAGAATGGATGGCAGAAAACCTGAACGTTGAGCATTACCGAAATGGTGATGTGATTCCGCAGGTACAGGATGAAATTAAGTGGTCAGAATTAACAACCGGTGCTTGGTGTTATTATGAAAATGATTCAGAAAACGGAAAAATCTACGGTAAGCTCTATAACTGGTATGCTGTGAACGACTCTCGCGGATTAGCCCCGGAAGGCTGGCACATACCTACAGATGAAGAATGGCATACATTGGTAGATACAGTAGAAGAATTAGCAGGAGGAAAACTAAAAGCTACAACTTTATGGGAAAGTCCAAATACAGGAGCAACAAACGAAAGCGGCTTTTCAGCGTTTC
>JADHVP010000126.1 GCA_016783945.1 Ignavibacteria bacterium | reverse complement strand
CAATAAATTCGTCTATTTTAACGCCAACCGGACACCCTGATATACAAACAGGTTTTGGACACTGGAGGCAACGCATGGCTTCCATCTTCGCAAGCTCTTCTGTAAAACCAAGATTAACTTCCTTGAAGTTAGTCGCTCTTTCTAACGGATCCTGTTCAGGCATCTTCTGACGCTGAATTTTCATTCTTTCCTTGTTAGTTATTTCTTCCATATTTTTATATCAACAATATTTTTAGTTATCAAATTTGAAATGTTTATTTATTAGTAGTAGCTTCTGCAAAAGCTTTTTCATTATGACATTCATAATCGTGTAAGGATTCCTTTTCAAGAAATTCGTACGACTTGTTTCTGTTTGTAAGCTCTTTGAAATCCACTTTATGAGCGTCAAATTCCGGACCGTCGACACAAACAAAAACGGTTTTATCATCAACAGTCGCCCTGCATCCGCCGCACATACCCGTTCCGTCTACCATAATGGGATTCAAGCTAACAACAGTATTAATTCCATACGGTCTCGTAACATCTGCGACAGCTTTCATCATTGGAATAGGTCCGATTGCGAGTACAAAATCGATTTTCTTGCCTGAATCAATTATATCCTGAAGTTTATTAGTGACGAAACCTTTTTCGCCATAACTGCCATCATCAGTGGTAATATGAACTTCATCACATTTTTCCCGCATCTCGTCTTCAAGAATAACTAAATCTTTTGTCCTGCCTCCGATTATTGAAATTGTGTAGTTACCGGCTTCTTTTAAAGCTACGGCAGTTGGAAAAGCAATAGCAGTTCCTACTCCGCCGCCGATACTTATCGCTGTACCGAAGTTCTCGATGTGAGACGGTTTCCCTAATGGTCCGACAACATCCTGAATAGTATCACCGGCTTCCTTTTCATTAAGCTCTTTTGTGGTCTTCCCGATACCCTGAACAATAATCGTAATGGTTCCTTTTTCTGAATCAGAATCGGCAATCGTTAACGGAATTCTTTCGCCGCCTTCTTTTAACCTGATAATAACGAATTGCCCTGCTTTTCTTTTTTCTGCAATCTTTGGTGCTTCTATGATAAATTTTTTAACATCCACTGCTAAAAATTTTGCGAAAATAATTTTGTGCATTATGGTTTTCTTTTGTTTTAAAATTTCAACAGTGCACAACCTAATCAATTTTCAGGAAATAATTAATGCAAATAATTTTAAAAATTGCCTTTTATTAAACTCAACCCCCTAACCCCCTTCTCTTTGCAAGAGAAGTGGGAACTCAAGTCGAAGACTCGTCTATGGAGAGTGAGATGAGTTAGTTTACGATGATTTTTTGGGAATCCATCACTATGTAATAAGTTGAATGCATATTAATTCTGTAATATTTATTATATAAATAAAAATATTATGGACAGATGTGTTTTAAAGTAATTTTGTGATGGTTGTTCGGTAAGTTTATAAAAACTTATGAAATATTTTGATCGAACAACATTTTGATTTTGAATTTATAATTCATTTAACGACTGCAATGTGATTGACGTAATTGATATTTTCTACATACATTACTGTGCAAAATTAAAATTCTCTATGGATTATTTCTATAAATCGTAGACCCCTTATTTTTTTAATGAATTAAGAAGTATTTGAAGTAATTATTAAGATAGTATTGATAACCTATATATTTTATTACTTATTAATGCATTTTATCTAATTTATTTTTAAACATAAGCTAATTTACGGATTATTATTATGCATAGAATAAGTGGTAAAAATTTTATGCTTGATTTATTTTGATAATAACCATAATTTATTATGGTTATTAAAACACCTTTTAAAGTGAAAAATCTCAAGAAAAATCCAAGGATGGTTAGTATTTTAAAACGGAGGAGTGCTGTAATGTCCTTAATCATAGAACTGGTCTATGATACACGTGTGCATGATATTTCATTAGAAACCAACAAGAATTATGATTTTATTGTAACCTGTAATGGAATCAGAAAGAAATTCCCAATAAATACTCCGATAAACACTATCAGGTCTGAAATTTATGCATGGATTTTACTTACATTTAAAAATAACTCGAAAATTTTTAAAAATATTTTAAAACCTAAAAAGAAAATTATAGCATCACAAGACACTAATTATACAATATTTACTGAATTATTTCCAGAAAATTTATACAAAAAAAGTAAAGTTAGTTAAATATGTATTCATTTTTGTATTGATGAAAAATAATAGAATTATTTAATTACTATAAGCTAAATAAAAAATGGTTAAAAGTTTATAGCCATTTTTTCTCCAGAACCCCTTCATTCGAAGGGGTTTCTTTTTATAATAGACAAAACCACCTTAGTAAACACACCTCTGCAACACTTTTGCAAACAGTTCACCCTTTGGAAACTGTTCGAAACTTTTTTAGAAAACTTTATTAAAGTTGTAGAGCATTCGTTAAATTAACCAACGTGTTCTTTACAAAAATTTTGAAACGACTACTACTCCAAAAATAACTAAGCTTTCATTTTAAGATAGAACTTAACATGTAAGATCCTTCACTAACGGATTTGCGCTTAATATTTGTGTGTTTTATTTATAAAAGATTCTTGTTAATGTTGAGTATTCGCATATATAAATAATTGTATCTTTTGAAACATAAGTATCCACTAATATCGTATACTTAAACGTATATTCACAATTATGAAAAGAATACTTTTAATATTTTCGTTACTTGTAATCATTTCCAATCTCCACTCTCAAGAAGAGTTCATTAAGTTCGAACAATTCAATCTTAACGATGGATTAGAATCAAATGCCATCCATGATATTGTTCAGGATAAGCTCGGATATTTATGGTTAGCAAGTGGTGATGGTTTACTGAGATACGATGGTTATAATTTTAAGCTTTATAAAAATGAAGGAGATACAAATACTCTCAGCAATAATACAATTACAAACGTCGCCATTGACTCATCAGGTAATATTTGGATTGGTTCAAACTCTGGTATTGATATTTATGATCCTGTTACGAACAACTTTACTCACTTTGAACTAAACAAAAAAGACAGCAGTTCACTATCAGAAAAAAGAATTTTAGATATATTGTGTGATTGGGTTGGCAATATGTGGATAGCAACTTATAATGGTGTAAAAAAGTATGATACCAAAACAAAAACCCTCAAACACTATTATCACGATTCAACTGACATTAACAGTTTGACATACAACATCATTATAACAATCTTTCAAGATTCCGAAGGAGTTCTCTGGTTTGGAGGAATACTTGGGCTTAACAGATACAATCCTGATAGTGACAATTTCACAAGATATTCCCATGATGAAGAAAATAACTTTTCTCTTTTAAACAGATTTGTTTTTAGAATTGCAGAAGATAAAAATTCAAACTTATGGGTTGAAACAACGGATGGTGATTACTTTTATCGGGATGTAATATTTAACATAAACATATTCGATAAAAAGAATAAAAAGTTTTACAACATTAAAAATCAACCAGAACGTTTTAAAAATTTTCCACAAAGAGGGGGTATAACATCAATTCTTCGTGATAAGAACGGTTTTATGTGGCTTGCGAGTCCATGGGATGGTATATCAAGGTATGATGAAGCATCCAATACTTTCAAACATTACAGTAAAGATGTATATGATGCCAATTCATTGAGTTCGGATATTGTAAATGTTTTATTCGAAGACCGTTCAGGAAACATATGGGTGGGAACAGGAATAGGTGGATTGGTGAAAGTCCGCTTTTCACCGAACATGCACTTCAAACACATCAGGAAAAAGGCAGGTCAGGAAAACACTTTGTTTTACGAAAGCATGGCAGGTATCTACGAAGATTTAGAGGGAAATGTCTGGTACGGAACTTTTGCGTATGGTTTGATTAAGTACAACGCAAAAACAAATAAGTATGAACAATTTAGAGCTGGAAGCCCTAATTCAATTTCTTCTGACTGGGTTTGGGGTATGCGCGAAGACAGCAGAGGTAATTTCTGGATAGCAACAAGTGATGGTCTCGATCTATATAATAAAAACACAAATAGCTTCACAAATTTCAAAAAGTTCGATTATATTTTTGAAGCTGACCGATTTTATCATCAGATATTTGAAGACAAAGAAAATAATTTATGGTTCTGTACGAGAGCAGGACTTCTATTTTTCGATCCTGATAAGGATTCAGTAGTAGTATACCAAAATGACCCAAAAAATCCGAATTCAATTAGTGGAAACAATGTATGGTGTATCACTGAAGATAATGATGGTAATATTTGGGTAGGTACGATGACGGGTTTAAGCAAACTCATTAGAAAAGAAAATAGATTTGTCAATTTTAATAATGAGCCTAATAATCTGAATTCACTAAGTGAAAACGAAATTTTTACACTTCATATCGATAAAGATAACACACTCTGGGTAGGCACGCGTAACGGTCTTAATAAGATGATAAATGAAGAGAAAGGCGAATTCAAACGTTATTACAGCAAGGATGGTTTATCGAACACAATGATACATGGAATCCTGGAAGACGACAACAATAATTTATGGATAAGCACTAACAACGGCTTCAATAAATTAAATTACAAAGACAATACAATTAAGAAATATGATGTAGAGGATGGAATACAAAGTTTAGAGTTCAATTCATTCTCTTATCATAAAGGAAGAAGCGGTAAATTTTATTTCGGAGGTACGAATGGTGTTACGGAATTCTATCCCGAGCAAATCATAGAAAATAAAAAAGAACCTCCTCTTATAATAACTGAAATAAAAGTCAACAACCACCGCTTAGTCTATGACACTTCTGCTTCTTATTTGAAAACTTTAGAATTAAGCCATGACCAAAATGTTATTTCGATCGAGTATGCAGCCTTAGATTTTACAATTCCCAAAAAGATTAACTATGCCTATATGATGGAAGGAATAAACAATGACTGGATTTATGTCGGAGATGAACGCAAGGCAAATTATACAAATCTCGATCCGGGTGAATATACTTTCAGAGTGAAAGCCTGTAACAACGACGGTATTTGGAGTGAAGCAGGAACATCGATTCAGGTAATTATCAATCCCCCGTTCTGGGCAACATGGTGGGCTTATGTAATCTACTTTATTTTATTCTTAGGACTACTTTATTTAATTAGAGAATTTGAAATTAGAAGACAAAGAAATAAAGCTAAACTAAAAGAATCTCAATTGCGAGCACAGGTTGCTGAATCTGAAGCAAGAGCAACCAAAGCTGAAATTGAAAAGAAAAATCACGAACTCGAAGAAGCACGTAAGTTACAGCTATCGATGCTTCCTAAATCTATTCCTGTGATTCCAGAACTCGATATTGCTGTGTATATGAAGACAGCATCCGAGGTTGGTGGGGATTATTATGATTTCGACGTTGGTGAGAACGGAGACCCCCTCACCATAGCCGTAGGTGATGCAACAGGACACGGATTGAAAGCTGGGACAATGGTTTCATTGATAAAAGGTCTCTTCAGTGCTAATGCTTCTAAAACAGATATAAAACCGTTCTATGAAAAATGCACACAGACCATCAAGCAAATGGAGCTTGGGAATCTATACATGGCACTTACATTAGTAAAAATAAAAGATCATAAGCTTATTGCATCCTCCGCCGGCATGCCCCCTATTTATGTGTACAAAGCAAAGACAAAATCCATCGAAGAAATATCTCTCAAAGGAATGCCTCTCGGAGCATTCGATGACTTCCCATATTCTGAAAGAGAAATTGATCTTGAAACGGGCGATACGGTATTAATTCTTACCGACGGTTTACCTGAACTGTTCAACGATCACAAAGAAATCCTTGACTACAGTTCAATTGAATCACTGTTTGCTGAGGTCGTAGGAAAGAATCCCAAAGAAATAATATCCCACCTTGTAGATGCAGGAGAAAAATGGGCAAACGGCAGTCCGCAGAAAGATGATATGACGTTCTTGGTTATTAAGGTGAAGTGAGATTAAATGATGGTTTTTCCAAAGAAGTCATTTTATTTATAATCCTATTTCCATTGCTATCAAACCGCATAACAATACCAATATTAAAATGAATAACCAGTAAAAGAAGAATGTATTTGTTTTCATTAATTTATATCTCTCATCCTTTCTGTAAAGTAGAGTTCCCCTGTGATATTTAATATCTATAATTTAACTCTTACAATAAAATTAATAAATATCAATACTCACCCCCTCTAACAATTTCACTAACCCACTGTTCCCGCTTTTTGACATGTTCATTTACATCCTGAGTTTTTCGTTTTAAAATTTTTGAATGTTTTTTAAAAAGTTCATTTTTAAGCTTTATTTAGGTTTTTTACTGTAGAATTTCTAATATTCTCAGGGAATCTCTGAAATTCTCGTGGAATCTGTCAAATTCTCAGGGAATCTATCAAATTCCATCAGAATTTATGAAAGTCATACTTACATTTTTTAAATTTTCATACAGAATTTTTGAGAGAAAGGATTCAGTTACAAGAAGAAGGTTTGTTAAACAAAAAAGGGGTCTTTCGACCCCTTTCGTATAAAGAAATTATTTTTTAATATCTCATTTATCGTTACTTTCGACTAACTCTTCGACTTTAGGCGTTTGATGTTTTTCAACTCTTTCCACCAAGTCTTTGGGATAGGTCTGAAGATTTAAACCGTACTTGAATTGTTCCTCCAGGCGGCATGACCACACAAGCTTCC
>JADHVP010000030.1 GCA_016783945.1 Ignavibacteria bacterium | reverse complement strand
AAAAATCAGGATCGGGCAAAGGTGCTTTACCAGAGGATAAATTAAATAGAGAAAAAAAACAAATAATAAACAATTAATTGTTTATTATTTGTTGATGAATAAGTCGTATTAAACTTGACTATAATAAATCAGGCAGGCCCTAACCCCCTTCTCCTGACAAGAGAAGGGGGAACCAAAGGGGGATGAGTTGGATTCGGTAAGTTTTCAATTTATAAGAATGTGTTAGATATGTCATCTTGAAAAATGAGTATAGTTTAGTTGCTCTTGAAAGAATAGCAAGAGGATTGTACAAAAAAAATGATTATCTGGTATGTTTTCTCTTGAACTTTAATTAAAGTTATTTTATTTATTAGTATAAATAGTTTATGAATTAGGGTATCTGCAAATAATATTTTTCAAATTTGAATTACAACAAGAATAATATTAAAGAGCTAAAATCGAAGCTGAGTATTGTTAAAGGAATTCAAAAGATTGATATACTGAATGATTTAGCGTATGCAATCAGGAAGGAGTCTCCAAAGGAATGCATTAAGTATGCTGATGAAGCACTTCATCTTTCGATAAAATTTAATTTATCTGAAAAAGAGTTCATCGCTTTGAACAATATGGGTTTGGGAAACAGGTATCTTAGTCAATATGATAAAGCTTTGGAGTATCATATTAAGGCATTAGAGATTTCTGAAAAGCAGCATAACAAAAAAAACATTGCTGTAACATTAAATTATATCGGACTTGTTTATGAGAAAAAGGGTGACTACGTAAAATCTTTCGATTACCATAAACGCTCCTTAAAGATACGTGAAGAGCTTGGGGATAAGAATGGAATAGCTGCCTGCCTGTCAAACATCGGGATAGTTTTTGAAAATAGGGGTGAGAGTCATAATGCTTTAGAAAGTTATTTTAAAGCATTGCGAATTAATGAAGAGCTTGGCGATGTTGATGGAATGTCAACGACTAAGAATAATATTGGAAATGTATATCTGAATTTGGGAAATTTTGAAAAAGCAAAAGAGTTTCATCTTGCATCCCTCGATGAAGCTGAACAAATTGGGGATGAATATCAGATTGCGGTGTCATTAAATAACATTGGACTTGTTTATGAAAAAATGGAAGACTATAGCAAAGCCATTGAGTATTATGACAGGTCTTTACAGATATCACAAAAGTTAGGTATTCATAATGTTATCGCTGCAAATTTTTTTAACATAGGAGTGATTTATGATGTATTAGGGAAATATAAAAAGGCTTTAGAATATTGCAGTAAGTCTTTGCAGTATAATGAAGAAGTTGGGAATAAATATGATATAGCATTCTCGAAGAACATTATCGGAGGAATTTATAGAAAATTAGGAAACCTTGATAAAGCACTAGGCTTTACGGATGAAAGCTTAAAGCTGGCAAAAGCGGGTAATATGGATGAAATTGTTAAGAGTAATTATTTTACTTACTCTGAAATATTTTTCGATAAGGGGGATTTTAAAAAATCTCTCGAATATTATAAATTATATTCAGAACTGAAAGACGTTTTGTTTAATAAGGAAAACAGAAATAAAATCGCAGAGATGCAGGTGAGTTATGAAACAGAAAAGAAAGAGAAAGAAAACGAATTATTAAAACAAAAAAATGAGATACAACGTTTGCAGATTGAGAAACAACAAAATCTTAAAGAACTGAATGCTACGAAAGATAAATTCTTGTCAATTATTGCACATGATCTACGAAGCCCGTTTTTATCTATGATGACTTTTGTGAATTATTTGCAAGACATGGAAAGCTATGATAAAGAAAATATGGATGAATTACTTCAAGGAATGGAAAAGACTGTTAATACATCTTTAGGTTTATTAGAGAATCTGCTTGAGTGGGCAAAGACTCAAACGGGACAATTAGAATTCAATCCTAAGGAGTTCAACTTAAAGAATTCGGTTGATCAGATTATCGGATTATTTTATAATATAGCTTTTCAAAAAAATATCAGGTTGGAAAATAAGATTGATCCTGAACACATTGTGTATGCGGATGATAATATGATTAATACTGTAGTCCGGAATCTCGTTTCCAATGCTGTGAAGTTTTCATTCAGTGGTGGAGTGGTAAGCGTTAGTTCAAAAAGCAAAGATAAGTTTATAGAAATATCAATAAGTGATAATGGAATAGGTATTTCTCAAGAGCACGTAAAAACGATTTTCAATATTAATCGAAATTTCAGAGCAAAGGGGACCGCTGATGAGAGAGGTTCAGGATTAGGATTAATATTGTGTAAAGAATTCGTTGTAAAGAACGGAGGGGAGATTTGGGTAGAAAGTGAAAAAGACAGGGGAAGTACATTTAGGTTCACATTACCACGAAGTAAGGAAAAGTAGAATATTTTCCTATCATCACAAAACCAACAATTCACAATTTCCGTATTATTCAGGTAAATGAGTTTTTCTTGAATTTATTAGTGATTATTTTGTTCTCAATGAAATCAAATCATAGATTATGAAAATAGGCATTACTTGTTATCCCACATACGGTGGAAGCGGTGTCGTTGCTACAGAACTTGGAAGAGTCCTGGCAACACGTGGACATGAAGTTCATTTTATATCTTACGCTCTGCCAACAAGATTGAGTGCGTTCACCGATAATGTATTCTATCATGAGATCGAAATGTACAGCTATCCGTTGTTTGAATTCCCGCTGTATAGCCTTGCCCTTACAAGTAAAATGGTAGAGGTTGTAAAATATAATGACATCGAACTTATTCATGCACATTATGCAATTCCACATGCGACGAGTGCTTACCTTGCAAGAGAAATACTTAAGAAAGAAAACAAAGTCAGTAAAGATATCAAAGTAATCACGACTTTGCATGGCACCGATATTACACTTATAGGGCTTGAACCTGATTTTTTACCCACGATGAAGTTCAGCATAGAACAGTCTGACGGAGTCACGGCAGTTTCAAATTTCTTACGAGATAAAACCCTGTCCAACTACAAGGTCAAAAAAGATATAGAAGTAATCCCGAATTTTATTAATGTTGAAAAATATAAGCGGCTGGATAACGGTACAACAAGTTGTTTCAGGAAGAATTTTGCACCGGGGAACGAAAAGATACTTATACACACTTCGAATTTCAGACCTTTAAAACGGGTTCAGGATGTAATCGAAATATTCGCAAAGGTAAACAAGGAAGTTCCATCAAGACTCATGCTTATTGGAGATGGTCCTGAAAGAAGTGATTGTGAGCGGCTTTGCAGGGAGTTGGATATTTTTAGTTTAGTTAAGTTTATGGGAAAGCAGGATGCGATTGTTGAGTTGTTGTCGATAGCTGATTTGTTCTTAATGCCATCTCAATCGGAGAGCTTCGGGCTTTCTGCTCTCGAAGCAATGAGTTGTGGCGTACCCGTTATCTCTACGAGTGTCGGCGGTCTTCCTGAATTAAACATACACGGAGATACAGGTTTCATTGCAGAAATAGGAGATACTGACAGGATGGCAAAGTATGCAATTGACCTTCTGACGAATGAAAAGAAGTATGATCTTTTCCAGACTAACGCAAGAAACAGGGCAATTGATTTCAGCGATGAGAAGATTATTCCGTATTATGAAAAGTTCTATGAGAAGGTGTTGAAAGGATGAGAATATTCCACGCAGAGACGCAAAGGAGCAAAGCCGCAAGGATGATAAATTATTTTATTAATAACATTTTCTTCGTATTGATATAATCGTCTGCTACAATTCTATAAAAATACACCCCGCTTGGATAGTGTGATGCATCCCAATTTACTTCATAGCTTCCTGCATTCAGTTTTTCATTTACGAGTGTAGCAACCTCTTTTCCAAGTATATCATAGACAATCAATTTTGTATATGATGGTTTCTTTAAATCAAACTTTATATTTGTTGTTGGGTTGAAGGGATTGGGGAAGTTTTGGTGTAGTTTGTAATTATCCGGAACGGATGAAGATATCATATTAATTCCTATAACTCCTGATGGTCTAAAACCAATTATGAAAACATCATAATCTCCATTACTAGTGTCCCGATAGTATGCTCCACTACCGGGGTTAAATACAGGAAAGTTGGAACTATTTGTGGCTCCTGTTAGCAAAATATTATTGTTTCTATCTGCTGATATTGAATTACCTTTTTCAAAACCATCTCCCCCATAATAAGTAGCCCATTGACGAACTCCACTTGGGTTAAACTTTAAAATAAAAATGTCAATAACTCCTGCCATTATATCTTGGAAATATGCTCCACCTCCGGGATTTTCTAATGGGAAATCCGTACTTACACATCCCCCTGTAATTAAAATATTATTACTTTCATCAGTCGTTATAGAATTCCCCCAATCATCTCCATTTCCTCCGTAGTATGTAGCCCATTGTCTTATTCCATTTGGATTAAACTTTAATATAAAAACGTCAGGTGAACTACTTATTACGCTTTGGAAATATGCTCCACCTCCGGGATTTTTTAAAGCAAAATCTGGACTATTAGTATATCCTGTAATGGAAACATCATTATTTCCATTTGTGGTGATTGAATATCCAGACTCTCCACTACTGCCCCCGTAGTATGTAGCCCATTGCCTTACTCCGTTTGGATTAAACTTTAAAATAAAAGCGTCAGGTGAACTACCAATTACACTTTGGAAATATGCTCCGCCTCCGGGATTTTCCAAAGCAAAATCTGGACTATCAGTATATCCTGTAATGTAAACATCATTATTTCCATTTGTGGTGATTGAAAATCCAGACTCTCCATTACTACCCCCGTAGTAAGTAGCCCATTGCCGAGTACCAATTGAGTCAAATTTTAAAATATAAACGTCTCCGTGTTGACTTCCCCCATACGTACCTTGAAAGTAAGCTCCACTACCTGGATCATACAACGGTAAGTTATAACTACCAGTAACTCCAGTAATAAACGTATTGTTGTTTTCGTCTGTGATTATTGCGTATCCGTAATCCCAAGCACTTCCCCCATAATAAGTAGCCCACCTACGGTGACCATAAGGTGTAAACTTAATAATAAAAATATCGTAATTAGAACCAGAATTTAATCCTTGGAAATAAGCCCCACCACCGGGATCATAAACAGGAAAATCCAAACTTGTTGTTGATCCTGTTATTAAAATGTTTCTATTTTCATCTGTTGTTATAGAGTGTCCCCATTCATGACCTCCACTTCCCCCATAATAAGTAGCCCATAGCCGAGTACCAATTGAGTCAAATTTTAAAATAAAAACGTCTCCATAGTCAGAACCTCCTGCATAATTACCTTGGAAATATGCTCCACTCCCAAAGCTTTTTACAGGAAAATTAGTGCTATGAGTATATCCAGTTAATAGAAAATTATTATTTTCATCTGTTGTTATTGAATATGCTTCTTCCCAACTACTTCCTCCATAGTAAGTTGCTCCAATAAAAGGATCAATTGTTAGATTTTTAGTTTTGTCATATTCTTTCGTATTTATACTTATTGTTCCATCTTTTTCTATTTCATAACAACTCTCGATTACTTTACCATCAGATTGATACGTATACAGTACATCAGTTTCTATTTCACCAAATGGATTTAACGCTTTTATTTTTCCATCTTTTGTTAGATTTACAGCATCTTCGTTTTCATATTTCAGTTTTATATCAGATACATTTCCTCCGGGTTTTACTATAAAATCATATTTTAAACCTTTTTCATTGCTATGAAAAACCATATCAATGTTGTCATACACATTCTTATAAATAACTTTTCTGAAACCATGCACATTAATTATACCCTCAGGACAATGTGCATAGTAATAATTAAAATATTCTTGCGTCTGTTCTTCATTCAGGATTGAAAAGTTGGAGTTCATACCCACAATATCCAGGTCCATCCTATACATCTTGACAACCTTATCTTTCATTGGCTCATCTCTAAAAGGATGCAGTTCTTCTTTTCTTTCTTTTTCCCCTGCTGCAAGGTTTTGAGGTTTATCCTCGTATTTATAAAAGACAAAGCTCATACCTTTGTTAGTCAAATAAAGATCAACTCCATTAAGTTCTGCTTTGTACAATATGTCTGGTCTGAGCTTTCTTTCAGTATCTATTATCTGTGCTTTATTTGGTATGAAGATAATATCTTTAGTAGCTGATTTTATAAGATTACTTTTATTATTCTTATTTGTTGTGTACTCAGCCAATTTCATTGGACTGTTGATATATAGTTTTAAATAATCAGTTGACTGAACTAATGAGTTTACAAATTTGGGTGAACAGTTATCGCCTCTGATTGTTTCAGTCTTATTTGAAAAGCTGTAAAAGAAAAGACAAAGATAAAGTAATATGAAAAATGATTTTAAGTTCATTTTAATATTCTCCTTTGGGTAATGAATTATTTTAAAAAGATCATTTTCTTCACATCAACAAAATCATCTGCTACAAGTCTATAGAAGTACACACCGCTTGGATAACTCCTTCCATCCAAACTCACCTCATAACTACCAGCACTCAGTTTTTCGTTTACGAGTGTAGCAATCTCTTTTCCAAGTATATCATAGACAATCAATTTTGTATACGATAATTTCTTTATATCAAACTTTATATTTGTCGTTGGGTTGAAGGGGTTGGGGTAGTTTTGATAGAGTACAAATGCTAAAGGAGTATAAGTATTTTGTTGTTCGATACCTATTGGATATCCATTCTCATAAAAGACCTGAATACTGTCAGATAATTCTTTAAGTTTTGTAACAGAGTTGAGATTCGATGAACCTTGAGCAATCATTTGAGCAACAATTACGGTTTGAGTATCGTTAGGATTCATAATAAGACTATCTGAACCTGAATTAATGATAAGCCACCTATCGTGAAAATAATTAGGAGATATTATTTGTCCTGTCAGTAAACCACCGCAATTATAAACACTGCCAACCTGTTCAGTCCACCCGGTTGCTGTCTCAGGATCACCTGAATAGCAGAACTTTGTTATTTGGGGAGGATTTGTATTAGGAATTACCCATGGTGTCAAATCTTTTTTGTATCCTCGCATAAAATTATATGCACCGACAGGATCGCCAATTACTTCAAGTTCACAAGTAGGTCCACCACCACCACTCCATTTCTTAAGATTAGAAAAAGATGTTAGTTTTAAATCATTTGCAGATTTTAGTATATCAAAACCAACAGCAGGAGGATTAATCCCATAAATTGGATCATTATTATTTCGATTATAGCAAAATGCAAGGTTCCTGTTTGTATCACATCCAGAGAAATCATCCCAAGCATCACCCAGATCTGCATCACCATAAATAGTAAAATGAACTCCATTCCATGGGTGGGAATATTTATTTATTACTTTCCATTTCATGAATTGAACATCCATTAGTCCGGGTTTGTCATATGCCCAAGAAGTAAATTGAACATCAGCATGCAATGGTAGTGTCCCTCCACCAAAACCTTCTCCAGTTGAATGAGAAGCGGGATCTGAATCCGAGATATGAACAAAAATAGTCTGCTTTGCATTCTTGACACCTGGAATATCTATACCTGGTTCATAAATACCATTATTATTGTTGTCAACATAAGGGGCTCCAAATGGAACCATATCTCCCCATCTTGCATAATCTGGATTGGTAAGTGAATTATCTCCTCTTGTTACACGATATATTTTAAATCTATTATCCCAAAGAAAGCCATTATAAACTGAAAACCCTGGTCTATATTCACCGCTATAAGACGCAGCTGCCATTCGTAATGAGCCATTAGAAAATGCCGCAATATTAAATCCAGAAGTGTAAACCGCATGTTTGTTTGATCCGGATGGCCATTCGAAACCCGGCATATAACCACCACCATAAATGTAACGATAGTGATTATAAATACCGCTATTACCTATCCATGTAGTTATATTATTCGCTTGAAATTTATAATTAGGTAAATAAAGACTATCTATCATTTTTACAAATATCTTACCATCATTGCCAGCAACATATAATGGAAATGTATAATAAGCAGAATTTAATGTTATATTTCCAAGAGTCGAATCTCTTAACCAGGAATTTCCTCCGTTTGTTGTGTAAAAAACAGTCCCAGCACTTCCAACTATTTGTCCACCGTTGCTGTATGATGATTGCAACCTAATTTCATTTAAGTTCGCATTTGTGTTTAATGGAATATTAGCCCATGAGTAACCACCGTCAAATGTTCGCTTTAAGGTTCCATTATCTCCAGCGATCCAACCATTCAAAGTATCGGTAAAAGTAACACAATTAAGATTAACATTAGTATTAGTATTTACTAGAAACCAGTTATTACCCATGTTTGTCGTTTTTAGGAGGGTTCCATTATCTCCAACAATCCATCCGTTATTAGGAATAGGTGGATATGTATTGTAAGTGCAAAAGTATATTGATTTCAATTTTACTGATGTAGGGCTTTGAATATCGAACCAATCTTCACCCATGTTCGTGGAAGAAATAACCTTACCATTTGAACCAACTACAAAATGCCTATATGGAATTGTCCGAGCAATCGAATAAAGATTTTCTGTAGTTCCGGAATTCACCAAATACCAATTAGAATTATAATTAGTTGATTTCAAAATTGTTCCATTAGAACCAATGATAAATCCATCTATCATATCATTTAGATTAGCATTTGAACCAGAAACATAATTATAAATATTTAAGCCACTTACATATAATAGTATTCCATTGTCACCAACTATATAACCCTGATAAAATTTATTCAGGTTTGCATTTGTACCACTTGGAAGTTCATACCATGTATAAACATATTGTGATATAGCTGAATTTATATTAATAGAAAGACACAGAAAGAAGAACAAAATAAATTGTAATAGCTTTTTCATGATACATTGATCGATTAATCTCTATTACAAAAATAACATATAAAAATACAGTCTCCAAAGACATTTTTTGGCGTTTGTGGGAGGAGTTTTGGGAATTTTTGAGGAGAAAATTATTGGGAAACGTTAATTTTGGTCTGTTATTGAAGAAAATATAGCTTTTTTCACTGGACAGAAATTGGCATTTGTGGGAAAAAGACCAGTGAAAATTTTAATATTTTAAGGGGATCGAGAGTGGATTTCTTAGCGTCTTAGCGACTTTGCGTGAAAAAGTAATTGCACGCAGAGTCGCAAAGAAACAGCGACGCAAAGTTTATTTCAATAAAATCATCTTTTTCACCTGTGTGAACTCTCCTGCTTGAATTCTATAGAAGTACGTTCCGCTTGAAAGTCCTGAACCATAGAACTCAGCAGTATAGCTTCCTGCGTTCTTAAACTCATTAACGAGAGTTGTGATTTCTTTTCCTAACACATTGTAAATTTTTATCGTCACCAATCCAGAATTAGGAATATCAAAGCTTATCTTCGTAGCTGGGTTGAACGGGTTCGGGTAGTTTTGATACAATGCATAATTATGCGGAATACCGTTTCCGTTTTGTGTTATGTTAGTTGTAGTATCAACTTTTTGCAAAGTCTTATGCAGGTTCAATCTACCGCCGGTTAATATTAATCCCTGTAAAGAAGCGAGTGAATCGACGCTTATTAACATGTAATGTTTAAAAAGTTTTGCCAGTGAATCGGGTTGTGTTCTTCCAAACAGAATGTAATTCGAATGTGCAGCTCCGAACATCAAGCCAACCGTTCCTGCTACGTGCGGTGAAGCCATCGAGGTTCCTGTTAGAGTGCTGTAATTATTACTTGGCGTAGTTGAGAGAACGTTTGTTCCGGGTGCTCCAATATCTATAGTTGTAAGACCATACGCAGCTCCGCTGTTTTTTGTGTCAGTATGTGTAGTATTAGTAACCGAAATAAGAAAATCGCTCGTACAAGCTGTGGGTATGTCACTAGTACTGTCTACATTTGCATTAATGTTCATTGTCGCCGCTGCACTCAGAATTCCTGCATTTCCTAAAGAGTCGTAGAATGCACACCATAGAGGAAAATTAGATGGTAGTCCGAAATCTACACCGAAGGAAGAATTAGTTGCAACAACAAACGCTCCGCGTAGTCCGTTCGTTTGATTATAAATTAGTCTTTGTTTCAGAACATAACCATAAGCTGCCACAACAATAGCTTCGTTCGAAGATGAACCCTGAACAGTCATTATTTTAACGTTCCAGTTTACTCCTGCAACCCCGAGATTATTATTCCCTGTTGCTCCAACTATTCCGGATACATGCGTGCCATGTGTTGAACTTGTTATGTTTCCATTATTATTGTAAACATTCCATCCGTTTACGTCGTCAATATAACCATTTCCATCATCATCAATGTTGTTTCCGGGTATCTCTTCCCAGTTTCTCCAGAAATTCAAATCCTGATGAGTAAGATAAAACCCGTTATCGATTACAGCAACAACGACAGTGTCACCTAAAGAAGTAACGCCGCCCGTTGCAATATCCCATGCCTCCGGAGCATCTACATCTGCATCGAGAGTCCCGCCCATTTGTCCAGTATTATGCATATTCCATTGGTTTGCAAATTGTGTATCGTTAGGGAAAGTCTGCCTGAGAGTAATGTAATGGTTAAATTGGACTACCTTTACTTCGTTTCTTCTCATAACAGAAAGCAGAGCATCGACTGGTTCGGACTTTGATTTGTCATATTCGAGTAACCAGATATTATAATCTTTAAACAATACCTGCTTAGGTCGGAGGCTTATGTCTTCAAAATTATTTGTGAATTGTCCTGCATCTACATTTTCATCGAGCATGACGATTAGTTCACCTTCAACATAATTTTTATCGTCACAATAAATTTGCAGATTGTTCTGTCCGGTTGTGGATTTTGAATTAAATGACAATATTAATGCTAATACAGTGATTAGCGTTATTGAAAAAATTAATGTGCTTTTAAATTTCATTTGAATTAAAAGAAATATTATTGAACAAAATATATGATTACAGTTTTATTATTAACAAAATAAAACTTAAAAAGTTAATGTTATCTTCTCTCAGGTTTGTCGTCTCTTACATGAAAACCCGGTAACGTAAGGCTTACACTGTTTATCATAACTTCGGGGACGTATTGCCCTACAGGCTCTTCATCAATCCGAATCTTTGATACTTTCTGTTCATCATCGAAGTATATGAACATGTTTTCCCCTTCAGCAATATTTAAACCGTTAGCTTTTTTATCTTCATACAGGAAGTAAATACTTTTTGAATTTAGACTCACATCTACTTTTTTAATATTCTCATCCTCGAAATATATCGTAATGTCCGTTCCTGTTATCTGGTCATATCTGTCGCTGAAATATTTCTCTTCATTGTGAATAACAAGGAAGGAATTTTTAGAATTAGCTAATGCAGATAACTTTTTCACATAAATCGTTTTTAATTCTCTATCGTACAATTCAGCGTATATAGAATCCCCGGTAAGCTGTAAGTTTTCCTGCCATACTATAGGTTCGATTGCCAAATTTATTGATTCATCAACTTCGTTGAGTGAAGTTGAATAAACTGCAAGCCCGCATTTAGATAGAAATTCACCCCTTATAACTTCAACGCTGTCTGTAGCGACATAATATTCCGGTTTGTTTCGGAATGCTTCCATTTTTACACTGTAAAGGAATAAAGTATCGTTCTCTTTTTCAATCTGGATTAATTTTGCGTTTCCCTCTATAAAAGAATAATTAGTGTTTTCATAATTTTCCAGGTAGTTTCCGTACACCGTTGCGTTATTATTTAGATCATTAATCTTAACGTTACCCGATGCGATGGATTTCCCTTCATTTGAATAGTTTGTCAAAGTATCGGATGTGATTATTGATGAATCACTTTCAATACTGACGTTTTCAAAAGCGAATGTCTTACCCTGTCTTTTATAGAAATCAATATTTTCTGCCTTGATGATTGCAGAATCGGTCGTTACAATGACATTCCCCTTCGCAAAAGAATCCTCTGTGTTTCGTAAATAAGTCAGGTTGTCCGATGTAATCCGGTACTCCGGGTTTATTATAATCACGTCTCCCGAAAAGACGGCTTTAGATTCATTAAAAAGATAATAACCACCGTTTGCCCTTAAAGTAGCGTTGGGGTCTTTCAGTGTAACAACTCCTTCACAAATAGCCCTTCTTTCATTTCCAAAATAAACAGCCTTGTTTGTAAACAGCGATAGTGTGTCCTGGTATATTTTAACGTTACCTATTAACTCAACCCTGTTCGACGTTAAGTATTGAGTAGCCGAGTTGCAGTAAACATCTACGTTCCCTTGAGTAAACTGAACATTCCCGGTTGCTTTCCTGACGCTTTCGCCGTTAATTATTTCACCCTGCAGCTTATCTGCATTTTTCAATATTATTTTTTCCTGTGAGTACCCGGTTTGAATCAGAATGAATAAGATAAAAATACATAGTAATATTATCTTTTTAGAAGATGCAGCAAGGAATATTAAATTGATAGTTCTCTTATTCATAAAAATTAATCAGAATGTTCCTGTTACTTCATAGATTATATAGTTTTTTAGATTTTGATCAGATTCGAATCCATTCCCTTCAATCTCTTCATTCGGAGTTTTAATGTTCACGAAAGCATCTGTTGAAACTCTTTGAGTCTTATTGTTCCAGATTAATTTTTCTGTTTTGAGTATACTTCCTTCTTTGTTTACAACAACAACGCTGTCGTACATTTCTATATCTTTCGTCGAATCGATTACTATTCCTTTTTTACCGCTGAGTGTTGAAACTATTTGCCCGTTTCTGTAAAAATCAACGATTGCATTACTGTCAACCAATGTATATCCTTTCTTATTAAAGACTGCAATATGCCCCGCTCTCAGAATAGCCTTCACAGTTCCTGAATCCGAAAAAACTACAGTCGGCTCCCAGCTTTCCTGGTCAGGAATTTCTTCAGAATTGAGGTCCGTTCTGGGAGGTTCAAGTTTATTTTCGCAGGATAGAAAAGAAAATATCAGAAAACCAATTATGGTTAAATAAAGGAGGATGTTAAAGTGAGATTTAATTTTCACGAATCTAAATTTCAAAATTTTCATTTTAATTATAATCCTAACTCGACGAGGATATGCATGTGTACAATACCTGCAAGTTTATTTTTACTATTGCATACAATCAATTGTGTGATCTTGTTTCTTTCCATTATTTCCAATGCTGTCAAAGCCAGTGTATTCGCAGTTATCTTCTTGGGATTTTTATTCATTATATTTTTAGCTTTGACATGGTTAATATCGAAATTCCTTTCCAGGAGTCTTCTCAAATCTCCATCCGTGATTATACCTAATACTTTGTTTTTATCGGTAACGGCTGCGCATCCCATTCTCTTCGACGATATCATATATATAACATCTTTAAGATTTGTGTTTTGGCTTACTACCGGGATTTCATCGCCTTTTGTCATTATATCTGAAACCTTAAGATTTAGTTTTATACCTAAGCTGCCTCCCGGGTGGAAAGAAGCAAAATCTTTTTTTGTAAATCTGCCTTTCTTTAGAAGCGATATCGCAAGTGCATCTCCTAAAACCAGCGCTGTAGTTGAAGACGAAGTAGGAGCTAAATTATAGGGGCATGCTTCTTCCCTAACAGATGTGTCAAGAATAATATCGGAAACGTTAGCGAGTGGTGATTTAGTATCTCCGGTAATGGATATTATTTTTATGTTAAGTTCTTTAAAAATTGGGATGAGTTTTTTAATCTCAGTTGTATCGCCGCTTTTTGAAATCAATATAACAACATCTTCTTCTTTAACCATTCCTAAGTCACCGTGTAAGCTGTCGGCAGAATGAAGAAAAATAGAGTATGTTCCCGTTGAATTGAAAGTTGCTACAATTTTTTGAGCAATGATCCCGGACTTCCCCATACCGGTTACAATGACTTTCCCTTTGCATTTGTGTATTGTTTCGACAGCGTTAGCGAAGTTTTCTCTGAAATCCTTTTTTAAAAATCTCTTTTCTAAATCATCTATAGATTTTTTTTCTAATACAACAACATTTTTTGCATTCTTTAGTATTGTTTCTCTTTTTTTAGATATTAGCAAAATGAATTCTTCCTAAAGTAAATTTATTTCAATTATGTTTTGAAATTAGTTATATTATAATTAATATTGATTAGATAAAAAACAACATAAATAGTAATGAAGAAAGGCGATGAGTTGATAGTAGATATTGTTAACCTGAACTCAAAAGGTGAGGGAATATCCAGGACTGACGAGGGTTATGTAATTTTTACAGAGAAAGCATTACCCGGAGATAAAGTTAGAGTGAAAGTGAAAAGAAAAAAATCAAGCTATGCAACAGCAGAATTAATCGAGTTAGTGAATGAATCGGAGCACAGAATAATTCCCGAGTGCAGTTATTTTGGAATATGTGGTGGATGCAAGCTGCAAAACTATTCATACGATAAACAATTAGAATATAAAACGAATGTTGTCAGGAATGCATTCGAAAGAATAGGTAAGTTTAGTGGTGTTCTTGTCCCAACAGCATTACAATCGGATGATATATTTTTTTACAGAAATAAAATGGAATTCTCATTCTCGGATGATAAATGGTTAGAAAGTAAACCGGACAAACAAACAGCAGTTAAGATAGACGATAACAATTTTGCATTGGGTTTACATGTACCGAAGTTTCATTCAAAAATTGTTGATTTAGAAAAATGTTTGCTGCAGTCTGGAATTTCCAATGATATTTTGAATTTTGTACGGAATTTTTTTAAAGAAAGAAATGTGTCAATTTATTCTACGCGAACGCATAAAGGATTTTTAAGGTTTTTAATTATAAGACAAAGTCGTAACACTAACGATATATTATTGAACTTAGTAACGTATGATTATGATAATAAATTAATCGATGAGCTATCAGGTGAATTACAAAATTTATTTCCCGATATAACATCGTTTGTTAATTCAATATCACAAAGAAAAGCACAGGTTGCGATTGGTGATGAAACGAGAATTGTTTTTGGGAACGGATATATATATGAAAAGCTTCTAAGAGGAAAGGAAGAATTTAAATTTAAAATTTCGCCTAATTCATTTTTCCAGACGAATACAGCGCAGACAGAAAAATTATATTCAACTGCGTTAGAGTTTGCAGATTTTACAAAAACTGATAATGTGCTTGATTTATATTGCGGTGCTGGTACGATTGCAATTTATATAGCTGATTTTGTGAACAAGGTGGTCGGTGTGGAGATTTTAGAAGATGCGGTTTTAAATGCTAAAGAAAACGCAGACATAAATGGAATTAAAAATTCTGAATTCGTATTATCCGATATTAAAGATTATTTTTTAAAACTAAAAGAAAGTGAGTCTAAAGAGGATATATATCTTGGATTCAATAAATTGATTTTGGATCCTCCGCGTTCAGGTTTACATCCGAAGCTTTGTGATATTTTGTCTGAAACTAATTTTGAGAAGATTGTGTATGTAAGTTGTAATCCGGTTACTCAGGCACGGGATCTGGAATTAATATGCAAGAATGGTAATTATCAATTAGAAAAAATTCAACCTGTGGATATGTTTCCCCAGACTTATCATATTGAGAATGTTGTTAGTTTAAAATCCAACTAAGTTTATTGAATTTTAATTTTTTAAAATCCATTTATTATTTATAAAGTTTTTAGTATTCTAATTTAATAAATTAAAAACGTATAGCATAATTTTTACTATTTAAAAACGAACTCTTATTAATTTAAACAAAATTATGCTATGCAAAATCAAAAAACAGAAGTTACAAATTCGATGAAGAGCAGAATTTTATGGGTAGATGATGAAATAGATATGCTTAAATCAAACATAATGTTTCTTAAGCAGAAAGGGTATGATGTATCCGAAGCTACGAACGGTGAGGATGCAATTCATTTTATTCAAGACCAGAATTTTGATCTTGTGTTCATGGATGAAATGATGCCCGGTATGGGTGGTTTGCAGACTATTCACGAAATTAAAGCGATTGAGCCATCTCTCCCGGTTGTAATGGTTACAAAAAATGAGACCGAAAGTTTAATGGAAGATGCTATTGGTAAAAAAATATCTGATTACCTTATTAAACCGGTTAATCCCAATCAACTTTTACTTGTGTGTAAAAAAATTCTTGAGTCGAAGAGACTAAAAGGAGATCAGGTATCAAAAGAGTATATTCAGGAGTTTAATAGAATCTCCATGGCTATTACGGATGCACATGACTGGAAAGATTGGGTTGATATACATATCAAAATGACTAACTGGGAAATGGAATTGGATCTGCACCCGCGGCTTGGTTTAAAACAAACAATTAGGGATCAAAGGAAAGAATTTAATGTAGAATTTTCGAAATTTGTCGAAAAGAATTACCGTAACTGGGTAAATTCAGAAATTGATAAACCAATCTTATCTAATGAAGTAATAGAAAAGTTTGTCTTTCCAGAAATCGAAGATAATAAATCAGTATTCTTTTTTGTAGTTGATTGTATGCGTTTAGACCAATGGTTATTGATGGAGAAGTATTTAAATAATTATTTCAGAATTTCGAAACAATATTACTTTTCATTAATTCCAACGGCAACTCCATACAGCAGGAATGCAATCTTTGCCGGATTATACCCATCTGAACTCGAAAAACATTATCCCGAACTCTGGAAAAAGAATGATGACATTGAAAACAGTAAGAATAATTTTGAAAAAGATTTTCTTGCGAAGCTTATAAAACGTCAAAAGATTAGACTTAGAAATGAATTGAGATATACTAAAATAATGGATTCAGGTTTTAGCAGGGGAATCGAGAATAAGATCATATCGATGGCGAACAGTCATTTGAATGCAGTCGTAATAAATTTTGTTGACATGATAGCCCATTCAAGGAGTGATAGTGCCATTCTAAAAGAGATCGCACCCGATGAATCAGCTTACAGGTCTCTTACGGCGTCCTGGTTCGAGCACTCATCATTTTTTGGTATGTTAAGGAAACTTGCCAGCAGACAAGATGTGAAAATAATAATTACAACGGATCATGGCAGCATAAGGTGTTTACATGGTGTTAAGGCACTCGGTGACAGGGAGTCCTCGCCGAACCTTAGGTATAAATACGGGCGAAATGTAAAAGCCGACGAAAGAAATGCAATGTTCGTCAGGAATCCAACTGATTACAGACTTCCTCTTAGAGATGGGATTGTGAATTATATAATTGCAAAGGAAGATTTCTATTTTGTTTACCCAACAGAATATCATAAATATCTAAACCAGTACAACGACACATTTCAGCATGGTGGTATTTCTACCGAAGAAATGATTCTTCCGATTATTACTATGGAGTCTAAATTAGTTTAGCCTGATCATTTTATGATGAAGTGGAAGTATTTATCGAATAGTCCGGAAGAAACTATTGAATTGGGAAAGAAATATGCTCGAAGGCTTAAATTAAAAGATGTAATAGGATTACAGGGACAGCTCGGAAGTGGAAAGACTCAATTTGTTAAAGGTATTGCAAAGTATTTTAACGTTAAAGATATTGTTAATAGTCCTACATTTCTGATACTAAATGAATATATTGGTAAAGACCCTGTTAGAAAAGATGATATTAAAATTAATCACTTCGATTTTTATCGTATCGAAAGTATAAATGAACTGGACATTTTAGGATTTGATGATATTATTAATGATAATTCGATATGTTTAATAGAATGGTGTGAACTTGCTGAAGAGTATATGAATACTAATTTGAGAAAAGTGAAATTTGACTATAGTAACAGGGAGAATGAAAGGATTATTGATTTCTGATTTATACATGAGAAAACATATTATCCAATTTTAAATTGAATATTTTACTTATAGATAGTTCATCGAAGAATATTGAATTTGCATTTAGTGAGAATTCCAAAATATCTATAAATAAAAAATTGGATAGTGAAATTAATGCTGATTCGTTAATTTTCCAGTTGTTAACTGAATTCGATAATTCAAATAAATCTATTAAAAATGTAGATGTCGTTAGTTTATCTAACGGACCGGGTTCTTTCACAGGATTAAGAATTGGTTCAGCAATTGCAAAGGGAATTTGTTTTGCAAATAATTGTAAACTTGTTGAGATAAACACGCTCGATATTGTTGCTAATAAATGCAAAGATGATGTGGATGTGATAGCGTTAGTTTTTTCGAATTCCCGGACTGAAGAATTCTATTATGCAGAGTATACAGTTGATAATAGTAAATTGCAAAGAACTTCAGAGTATGGTATAAGAAAGATAGACGAGATAAGTACTAATGATAAGATTATTCTAATTAATGAAAATAACACTCTGCTCTTTTTAAAAGACTTAGATGTAATAGATGTTTCCGGATTATCGAATATTCAATCTCAAATAGAGCTTACGATGGATTATATTAAGAGGAATCAGTTTTCCGATTACAGAACTTCAGAACCTTTTTATATGAAGGACTTTATTCCTCTTGCAAAAAGGTGATTAAGGTTAGGAATTTTTGTAGTACAACTTTCAAACTTTAATTACTAAATAACAAAAAATAATAGTATGGCTTGGTTCAAAAGGTCACAGGAAAAAATATCAACAGATACTCCCAAAAAAGATATTACTGACGGAACGTGGATTAAGTGTGACGAGTGTGGAGAAATGATACACCATTTACAATGGGGATCTAACGATTATATTTGTCAAAAGTGTGGTTTTCATTTTAGAATTGGAAGTAAGGAATATTTTGAACTGCTGCTCGATGAAGATACATTCAAGGAAATGGACAAAAACATGCATTCAACTGATCCATTGAATTTTACGGATTCTAAACCTTACAAGAAAAGGATTGTAGATATTGAAAAAAATACAAAATTAAATGATGCGGTCAGAACGGGTACCGGGAAAATTAACTCTTTGGATGTTGTTTTTTGCTGTATGGATTTTCAATTTATTGGCGGTAGTATGGGCAGTGTTGTTGGCGAAAAAATTGCAAGAGCTATTGATAGATCTATAAAAACGAGATATCCGCTAATTATAATATCTTCAAGCGGTGGGGCAAGGATGATGGAAGGTGCTATTTCACTTATGCAGCTTGCGAAAACAAGTTCACGGCTTGCTAAGCTTGCCGAGGAGAAAATACCCTATATATCAATTTTAACAAATCCAACTACAGGTGGAGCAAGTGCTTCTTATTCAATGTTAGGAGATATTAATATTGCAGAACCTAATGCACTAATTGGATTTGCTGGACCGCGTGTAATTAAACAGGCAACGGGAAAGGATCTCCCTAAAGGATTTCAACGCTCGGAGTTTGTTCAAGAACACGGCTTTGTTGATCTAATTTTAAACAGAAAAGATTTGAAAGACAAACTTACTCAATTATTGAAACTTCTAAGCAATTGATTTTCTTTTTATGAAAGTAATTAAGGATATATCAGCGTTACAGGAAATATCGGATTATCACCGAATTCTCAGGAAGAAAATTGGATTAGTTCCTACAATGGGTTACTTACACGAAGGTCACGTATCTCTCCTCCTGAATGCAAGGGATGAATGTGATATTGTGGTTGTAAGTGTTTTTGTAAATCCAAAACAATTTCTTCCCGGAGAGGATTTTAAGGAATATCCCAGGGATTTTTTAAGAGATTATCATATATGTAAAAAGTCCGGGGTTGATTATATTTTTAACCCGGATGAGAAGGAGATGTACAAAGAGAATTATTTTACCTATGTTAATGTTAAAGAACTATCGGATAAACTTGAAGGCATTTACAGACCCGGTCATTTTACGGGTGTTGCCACAGTTGTTCTAAAGCTTATTAATATTGCAAAACCCCATTGCGTATATTTTGGAGAGAAAGATGCACAACAGGCTGTCATAATAGACAGAATGTTTAAAGACCTTGATGTCGATACAGAAATGAGAATCTGTCAAACAATGCGTGAAGATAATGGTCTGGCAATAAGTTCGAGGAACATCTTTTTGAATGAGAATGAAAGAAACGAAGCAGCAATATTAAACAAAGTTTTAAATGAAGGTATGAATATGGTATTAGAAAACAGAGTTGAGAGATGTGACGAACTAAAGAAAATTCTTGAAGAGAAAATAAAATCAGAATCTCCAAATTCTCGGTTACAGTATATGTCTATCACAGATGATAAATTGTTAGATGAAATCGAGAATCTTAATGAATATAAGGGTGAGATAATAATATCTCTTGCTGCTTTTTATGGAGATACAAGATTGATTGATAATGTAAGTTTTACAAAAATGTAGTTAATAAATTTATAAGGAATAATTTCAATGATAAGAACTATGTGTAAATCAAAAATACAAAGAGCAACGATTACCCAGGCAGAGTTATTTTATGAGGGTAGTTTAACACTCGATGTTGATTTGATGAATGCTGCTGATATGAGATCGTATGAAAAAGTTCAGGTGGTGAATATTAATAATGGTAAAAGATTTGAAACTTATCTCATACCCGGTGAAAGTGGTTCGGGCGTGGTTTGTTTAAACGGTCCTGCTGCAAGACTGGGCGTTGTCGGCGATGAGATAATAATAATTTCGTATGCAGAATTCGAAGATAAAGAACTGGAAGGATATAAACCAATAATCGTTTCACTCGATAAGAAAAACAAAATAGTAAACAAGAGCAGGGTAACTGAACCTATCTATGTTTAATTTGTGTAGCTTAAATATTATATATAATTCCCGCAGTCTTAGCGGGATTTTTTTTGTGAAAGTTAGATTCTCAATAAATTCATACTTGTTCTGAAATTGCCCAACGATTAATATCTATGAAACTTGCAACTGTAATACTTGCTGCCGGTAAAGGTAAAAGAATGAAAGACCCGAATAAATCGAAAGTCATGTACGAACTTTTGGGAAAGCCGATTATTGAATACGTTGTTGAACTTGCAATGAAGATTGATTCGGATAAAGTTGTGATTATTGTTGGACATCAAAAACAAAGCGTTATTGATTTCATCAACAAGAGATTTGCAAATGAACTCGATAAAATTAAGTTCGCACATCAGGATGAGCAGTTAGGAACCGGTCATGCTATTATGCAAACCTCCGAAGAACTGGACAATTTTAACGGTGACGTTTTAATCTTATCCGGTGATGTTCCACTCTTGAGGTATGATACTCTTGAAAAGTTTATATCCTTTCACTTCGACAATCATTTTAAGGCAAGTTTGCTTTCAGCTTTTTTCGATAATCCTTTCGGGTATGGGAGGATCATCAGGGATGTTAACGGAAAATTCACCGGAATAAAAGAGGAAAAAGATGCCGATACAAAAGAGAAAAAGATTAAGGAGATCAATTCCGGTATTTACCTGGTTAAAAGTAAAGATCTTTTTAATGCTCTAAAAACTTTGAGAACGGATAATGCTCAGGGAGAGTATTATTTAACGGATATTTTTAAATTCTTCAAAAATAATAATAGTAATATTGGAGCTGTTCCTGTCGAAAACAATATTGAGATTGAGGGAATAAATACTGTGGAACAACTTCAAGAAATGGAGAAGAGAGTATAGGTTTTCTAATACATAAAAGTTTTTCCTTAATTGTAATTATATATGTCAGATATAATAGCGTCAGTATCCGGTGTAAGGGGTATCGTCGGAGATAATTTAACTCCTCGCAACATTTCTAAATTTACATCTGCTTTTGCTGAGTACTGTCGGGAAAGATTTAAATCAAAGAAAGTAGTTGTTGGAAGAGATGGCAGACTTCATGGGGATATGATTTCCAATTTGGTTATAAATAATCTTTTGTTATCCGGATTTGAAGTAGTCGATATTGGAGTTGCCCCGACACCAACAATACAAATAGCAACAGAGGAATTAAAAGCTGCGGGTGGAATATCAGTGACTGCTTCTCATAATCCCCAGGTGTGGAACGGTTTAAAATTTCTAAATCCTGATGGAACATTTCTTGATGAAATCCAGGTTAAGGATTTACTTTCGATTGCAGAGAAAGGAAAATTTCATTATGAAGGTGTGGAAAAAATGCGAAGTGTTATTTATGATAAGTCATGGTTGGAAAAGCATATTGCAAAAGTTTTAGAATCAGGTTTAGTAAATTTAAAAAAGATTAGAAAGAGAAATTTTAAAGTAGTAGTTGATGCAGTTAATTCTTCTGGTTCGATTATTGTCCCATTACTTTTAAAGAAATTGGGTTGTGAAGTAATTGAACTTTTCTGTGATGGCTCTGGCAAGTTTCCACATAAACCGGAACCTATACCTGAGAATCTAAAGCAGCTTTCAAAAGCTGTAAAGAAAAACAATGCTGATCTTGGTATTTCTGTCGATCCCGATACTGACAGATTAGTTTTAATTACAGAAGAAGGGAAACCTTTTGGAGAAGAATACACAATAACCACTGTTGTTAAAAATATATTAAAGAATTCTGATTCAAGAAGAAAAAATGTTACAGTAAATCTTTCGACAACAAGAGCAGTTGATGATGTTGCAGGTTTATTTGGAGGCAGAGTTTATAGAAGTCCGGTTGGTGAAATTAATGTGGTTAAGGAAATGAAAAAAAATAAATCTCTCGTTGGTGGAGAAGGAAGTGGCGGTGTAATAATACCTGATATTCATTTTGGAAGAGATGCTCTTGTTGGTATTGCAATTGTACTTCAGGAATTTGCTGATTATGATTACAAGGTTAGTGATTACAAGAATGACCTCCCAAAATATTTTATAACAAAAACGAAAATTCAATATTCAGGAAAGCCGGAAACAATTTTGAATAAGGTAATAAATAAATACAGTGGGAAAGATTGTAAGATAACTACTTCCGATGGAATTAAGCTGGATTTTAAAGAACACTGGATACATCTTCGGAAATCAAACACTGAGCCAATAATCAGGATTATCACAGAAGCAAAATCTAAAAAACTGGCTGATGATATTCAGAAAGAATTTTTAAAGGAAATTCGATGAGTTTATTATTAAACGTTTCATGAAATAATCAGATCAATATTAAATACTTTAATATACTTGAATGAAACGCTTAATTAATTTAATTTTATTTTAAATTTTGGAGATAGTTTAATGGCAAAACTTTTAGATGTAAAAAACCTGAAGACTTATTTTTATACCGACGATGGTGTTGCGACGGCGGTCGATGACGTTAGCTATGATGTGGACAAAGGAGATACTTTGGGTCTCGTTGGTGAATCCGGATGCGGAAAGAGCGTATCAGCTTTATCAATAATGAGATTAATACCCGACCCGCCTGGAAAAATTGTCGGCGGTGAAATATTGCTCAAAGGAAGAGACCTGCTCAAGATTTCTGAAAAGGAGATGCGTGATATAAGAGGAAATGATATCGGTATGATCTTTCAGGAACCAATGACTTCTTTAAACCCGGTCTTTACTTGCGGGAATCAAATCGAAGAGGTTTTAATATTACACCAGAAACTTACGAAAGCTGAAGCTAAGGAAAAAGCGATAGAGTCGCTTAACCTTGTTGGCATCCCAGCCCCTGAACAACGATACCACGAATATCCTCATCAATTATCCGGTGGTATGAGGCAAAGGGTAATGATCTCGATGGCTCTTGCATGCAATCCCGAAATACTAATTGCAGATGAACCATCCACAGCATTAGATGTGACTGTGCAAGCACAGATTCTTGAACTTATAAACAAATTACAGCAAGAGCTTGGTATGGGTGTAATTATTATTACTCACGATCTTGGTGTGATTGCAGAAGTGTCAAAAAGAGTTGCGGTTATGTATGCTTCAAAAATAGTTGAGTATGGTGATGTATATGCCATTTTTGAAAATCCAAAACATCCATATACAATAGGACTTCTTAGCTCCATTCCCAACATAAATAAACGTAAAAGCAGATTGTCAACCATTGAAGGCAGCGTACCATTTCCTACTAATTTTCCTGCAGGATGTCACTTCTGTACGAGGTGTAAATTTGCTGATGAAAAATGCTGGAATGAAGAACCAATAGTTGTTAATATCTCTTCTAATCATACCGCAGCTTGCTGGAAATTAGATGAGGTTGAAGCTAAACGAAAATTAATTACTTCTGCTTGATTTATATGTGTAACAAAAATAAATTATTTTATTAAATAGTTTATTTATAATTGGCTTATTTAATAAAAAATATTTCGCAATTAATTACATGCCGTAATAATTTTAATCATCCAAAATACGGGAAAGAGCAATCTGACATTGGGTTGATTGAGAATGGCAATGTTTTTGTAGATAAAAGGAAAATTGAGTTCGTTGGTAATACTGCTGCATTAAGAAAATTTTTAAAGAACTACGAGAAGAAAAACTTTAAAGTTATCGATGGCAAAAATAAAACCGTATTGCCGGGTTTTATTGATTCCCACACTCATTTTGTTTTTTCAGGATCGCGTGCCGTTGAATATGAAATGCGGATAAAAGGACATACGTATGAAGAGATAGCCAAAGCAGGAGGTGGAATTTTATCAACAGTCAATTCAGTTAGAAAAACAAGCAAGAAAGCACTCCTAAACATTTCAGAATCCAGATTATCAAATTTTGTAAAGAACGGAACCACAACGATTGAAGGAAAGTCAGGGTATGGACTTGATACGAAAAATGAAATTAAAATGCTTGAGGTTCTTAATGACCTTAATAATAAAAATACGTTTGGATTAGACATACTTCCTACCTTTTTAGGAGCTCACTCCATACCGCAAGAAATGAGTAAAAGAGATTACATAGAACTCGTGTGTTATGAGATGGTACCATTGATTGCGAAAAAAAAACTTGCCAAGTTTATAGATGTGTTTTGTGAAAGAGGATACTTCAATGCGAAAGAGTCGCAGCAAGTACTTTCTATAGGAGCAAAGTTCGGTCTTATTCCTAAAATGCATACTGACCAGTTTAATTCAGTTGGAGGAATAAATACGGCAATAAACGTAAATGCTATTTCTGTAGATCATCTTGAGGAGATTGAATTTACGGATATAAAGAATCTTCAGGGAAAGAACATAATAGCGACTTTACTTCCCGGGGTATCTTATTTCCTAGATATAACATATCAACCAGCAAGAGTTCTAATAGAAAATAATATACCTGTTGCACTTGCAACTGATTTTAATCCGGGGAGCTGTATGACGGAAAACATGCAGATGATAATGTCTCTTGCTTCATTAAAATTGAAAATGTCTGCAGAAGAAATAATAAATGCTGTTACTATTAATGCTGCTCATGCATTATTTTTACAGGATAAACTTGGTAGCATAGAACCCGGTAAACAAGCTGATTTGCTCATTTTTGATTTCGATTCATACAAAGACCTTCTTTATCATTTCGGTATAAATCAACTTCAAACTGTAATCAAAAAAGGAAAGATAATTTACAATTCGTAAAAAGAGTAGATGTCATCGTTTAATAATTAATGGTTTTCTTTTGTCCAACCGGTGTTAATATAACCAATAAAATCTGACAATAATTTAGAATGAAGAAGAAAAGTGTTTTGGCAATTTGTGCTCATCCAGATGATTTGGAGTTTGGATGTACTATCACAGTTAAAAGATTAATTGAGCAAGGGTACAAAGTTTATTATGTAATTGCAACTAATGGAGAGAATGGTTTCAAAAAAACTATTGAATCGAGACAGCATAGAATTGCTATCAGGAAAAAAGAACAACTTGCTGCTGCAAAGAAGATTGGGATTGAGAAGGTGATTTTTCTTGGTTATAAAGATGGTTTTATAGAATACAAAGAAACTCTAAGAAAAAGGCTCACTATTCTTATAAAACAAATTAAGCCGGAAATAGTCTTTTCATTTGATCCAGCAAACCAGGAGTTTTCAAGTCTGAATCTCTTTCACCGGGATCACAGAGTTGTAGGGCTTGCTGCGTTTGATGCATGCTTTGCTGCGAAGAACAATTTTATATATCCTCATAAAAATGGAGCTTGTAAGGTTGATAAAATTTATTTTTATGGGAGCAACAATCCGAATTATTATACTAATATAACGAGAGAAATTGAGTTTAAACTTGAGGTTTTGTCTTGCCATGAATCACAGTTTTCAAACTTTAACGAATTTACAGAAAGATTCAAAGAAAGGATTGCACAGCAGTCTAAAAAATATAAATACTCTGAAGCTTTCAGAGTGATTGAAGTTGTAAATTTAACATAAATGTTCTAATGAATCTTTGGTAAGTCAAGAGATGTATCAGCTCTTTCAAGATCACGCCATAATTTCTGACAAGGAAATTGATTCTCATACAAAGCTCTCGATATCATTACGGAGTCAATATTTTTTTTACTTAGATCTGAAAGTATCTTCAGTTCTCTATAATCACAAATTCCTCCTGCTGCAGTTATTTTTAAGTTTGTATTTTCTGATATTTCAATTAACCTGGGAATGTTTGGTCCGCATAAATTTCCAACTCTTGTTACATCCTGGTAAATCACACGAGTTATTCCTTGAGACTCCATTAGTTTTGCAAAGTCGAGAGGTGTAATATTAGCATAGTTGACCCATCCGTTAGTAACAACGTTGTTTAATTTTTCATCTATGCCGATAACAATTTTTGAAGGTGAAAACTCATTGAGTAGTTGCTTTAGCATGTCAGGATTTGAAATAGCCCCTGTGCCAACTACTATTCTATAGACACCCAGCTCTTTTATCATTTTTTTTGCAGTTTCAAAATCTCTTATTCCACCACCAAGTTGAATGGGAATATCTACTGATTCAGAAATCTCTTTAATCATATCGTAATTTTTCATCTCGCCGTAAACTGCACCGTCGAGATCAGTTATATGGATACATTTAAAGTTTTCTTTTCGGAAAAGTCTTGCTAATGATACGGGGCTTTCAGAATAGTATAGTGATGTTTCGTGCAATCCTTCAATG
>JADHVP010000125.1 GCA_016783945.1 Ignavibacteria bacterium | reverse complement strand
TATCATTTCTTTAGAATGTTGGGATGGTTTCGAAAAGCTGGATTGGAAAAGACATACGCGAAAACCTTTGCGGGAAGTGTATATGCACCTCTTAGTAATGAAATCCGAACAGCATTAATCTCTTTAATACAAATGAGATGGACAAGCTTAAAATCAGAATTGTCTTCGGATGACTTGGAAGAATTCCAAAGATTAGTTAAACCGGAATCACCTGATTTCATTTTAAATCTTCCGGATTATTATGCGTTTTTTACTTATTCGCTATTTTATGGGAAAATCCCCAAATAGTGCTACTGAACAACAAAATCATACTATTCTTTAATAATGTAATAAATAGAATGGATTGATAATACAAATTTCTTGTAAATCTTTACTCTATGTTTCTCAGACTTTACAATTAGAAATCCCAGAAAAAATGTTTAGAACTTAAAAGAATATATATTAAATAGTTTTGGTGGAAGGTTTATCATATAAACTCTCAATTTCTTTTTGCTCTTTCTCCGAAATAAAGGGAATCAGTTCTGCTCTGATTTTCATCATCTCTTCTTGAATGGTCTCTCTTACAAAATACTTTAATTCTTTTTTTAGTATTTCAATATCTGTTTGTGTTTTCATTTTTAATATATTAATCTTAAAATGTAATATAAACAACTTTATAAATTTTAAAAATTATCTTTATAATTTTAGAAAAAGATATATCAGATTCCCTTTACATAATTATTATTCCCCAAACTTCTGCAACACATCCCCCAATGCATCCTTATGAACCATAAAATCCATTATCTTTAACTTCACATAATCCTCGTGGAAGAAGTAATAACCTTTGTTCTTACCATTCCTCGAACCTGAACCTGAATCCTTTATCAAAAACCAGTCCTCGCCATCCTTATCAAGGTAACCAACAACATGAATACCATGGTCATCCTGGGTTGTTTGATTACTAAAACGAAATTGTCTTGCATTTTCATCGATGAATTCGGATGGAATATCAAACGAAGGAACGACCGCTACATCATAAAAAGGATTGATTCCCGGTTCGGACACGTCGCCTCCGATGCAAACTGTGTATCCATTTTTAATGGCATTTTTTAATATACTCATGAACTCATCCAGCGGGATATTATGATAATCTTTACTAAACCACCAATTGTCAGGAACCTCGTATTCAACTTTTTCGTAATAAGGCTGCTGCATATAGGAAAGAACGTCAATGTAATCGTCTAAATTTAATTCCGTAACATCCTTAAGAAATTCTTTTGGAGTATATTCTTTTCCTTCGTAAGTAAATTCTTCCGGAGGTGTTCCCATGTATTTATCCAGTATGGATTTTATTTTACTAATACCTTCTTTCTCATTCCATGTGTTTGTATTTTTCATATTCTCTAAATAAGTATTCATTTCGATAAACATTTCTTCATGATTATGAAACATCTGCCCGGGCTTTTTCCCCGGGTAAACACTCTCGGGAACTATACCATACAATTTCCAAATCTTCGGAACAGCATTCGCTTCGGAGCCTTCGGAAAACAATGAGTTTCCCTTTTCTTGAATATAACGTTTCGCTTTCTCTACAGTCTCCCAGTAAACTGTATACATCTCGGAAAGCTTGAGCTTCTTTTTATGCAATCGATAAATTTCAGATTCAAAGTAGGAGGTCGTCGAAAACACCCAACAGGTTCCTGAATAACCCTGTGAGATTGGCTCATTGTACCAGTATGTTGTAAACTCCGATATCGAGGTAGGAAGGTCATAGCCCGAAAGGTCCAGTTTGAATTCTTTTTCTGATTCTCCGCTATCAGGATCATCTACACCAGTCTCAGCCATTATTTTTTCAAGAAACTCGTTATGATATTCGATAAATTCACCCTTGTCCTTTACATCATCTTGAGCAAATAAAGTACTGAAAGAAACAAAAGCAAATAAAATTAAAGAAATTATAAATGATTTCATGATTTATATTTTATGATTTATTTATGACATTATAATGTTCTTTTAAAATAAACAAGAAATTGAATTAATAATACTAAGAAAGTTTTAATGAATTTTTTTCATATTCATACTACTTGAATATGAATTTCTAATTTTAAGAAGTATATCAAATTTTACAGTTAATTTTCGAAATAATTGTGTTAATTTTTTAAATAAATCAATGCTTAGTTAACAAAATGTTATTCTATTGAATAAAACTCTATGCACATTCACAATTTAAATAAAGAACTTTTTTAAAATGAAATCCTTATATCTTTTTATATTTTTAATTTTAATTAATACTTCGCTCTTCAGCCAGAACAATGATCACTATTTTAAATTTAATATAAGTGATCGTTCTGAAATACAAACATTAACAAAAATAATATCCATCGATAATGTTGATGGTAATACTGTCTATGCATATGCAAACGATGAAGAATTCCTACAATTTCTAATGTATCACTACGACTATGAAATTCTATCGACTCCGAGTCTCGTTAATCCTAAAATGAGCAGCTTACCCGATGAGATTCGCGATTGGGATACTTACCCAACCTACGAGGGATACGTTGCAATGATGTATCTGTATGATTCTTTATATCCCAATTTATGTTCTGTCATTAACATCGGTTCTTCGGTTCAGGGAAGAGCATTACTCTTTGCAAAAATTTCCGATAATGTATCGACAAAAGAACCAGAACCGCAGTTCATGTATTCATCTACGATGCATGGGAATGAAACAACGGGATATGTTCTAATGTTGAGATTGATTGATTATCTTCTAACTAAGTATGGCATTGATCCTTTCGTCACATATCTTGTAGACAATATGGAAATCTGGATCAATCCACTCGCAAATCCGGACGGTACATACTACGGCGGCAACCACACCGTTAATAATGCTAGAAGATATAATGCGAACAACAAAGACCTCAATAGAAATTTTCCTGATCCTCGCGTCGGTCCTTACCCAACCGGACCCTGGCAGCCTGAAACTATAGCAATGATGAATATAGCATCGGCAAACCATTTTGTTATGTCTGCAAATTTCCACGGCGGTATTGAGGTTATTAATTATCCATGGGATACATGGTCAAGATTAACGGCAGATAATAATTGGTGGGTTTATGTTTCACGTCAATACGCCGATACTGCTCAAGCAAATAGTCCTTCAGGATATATGAACGCTCTTAATAACGGAATTACTAACGGTTATGCATGGTATCAGATTGCGGGCGGCAGGCAGGATTATATGTGTTACTTCCAGAGAGGGCGTGAATGTACAATAGAACTTTCGGACGTGCAACTACTTCCTCCATCACAACTTCCCGCTCACTGGAATTACAATTATAAATCGTTTTTGAATTATATAAGAAAGACTCTTTATGGAATAACCGGTTCAGTTACTGATTCCGCGACAGGTCATCCAATCGAAGCAAAGGTAACTGTTTTAAACCACGACATAGATAGTTCAGAAGTTTTTTGCGATTCCCTTTTTGGAAAATATTACAGACTGATACACGGAGGTTCTTATTCATTGCAATTTTCTGCACCTAATTATTATTCAAAAACCTTTACAGGAGTTGTTGTTAATAATGATTCAACGACAGTTTTGAACGTACAATTAAGATCAACATCATCACCGATTGTGAAAAACGAAAATAATATTCCAGCGGAATTCAATCTATTACAGAATTATCCTAATCCGTTCAACCCCGAGACAACAATAGGATTTGATATTCCTAAATCAACATTCACTCAATTGATAATATTTGACGCCCTGGGTAGAGAAATTACAACACTCGTGAATGAAGAATTAAATATTGGAAGTTATCAAACTAAATGGAACGCTGAAAGTTATGGAAGTGGAATTTATTATTATCAATTAGTAGCTAGCGACTATACTGAAACAAGAAAGATGATTTTATTAAAATAGTAAGCAATCCTTTGCGTCCTCTTTCCTTTGCGACTTAGGGTGATATATATCTCACGCAAATGTAAAGAAAAATATTAAGTAAAAGTATATGTGTTCAAGATTCGAAAATAAAGAAACAGGTGAATCCATTTTTAAGTTATTGAAAAAGGATTTTGCCGGAAAATTTATAATCGAAGATGTTGAAGAAACGAAACAGGTAAACATCGCTCCAACAAACAACGTTCTGGCGATAACTTCTGAGGATAATTCGTACCACCTAAAAGAGATGAACTGGGGAATTCAATTTAATAAAGAGAAAAAATCCCCATTAATATTTAACTCACGTATAGAAACGATTAAGGATAAAAAATTCTGGACACAATTATTTTATAAAAGCCGTTGCTTGCTTCCTGCAACTTCATTTTATGAATGGAAAGAAATCGGGAAAATAAAAATCCCTCACAGAATTTCGTTAATAGACGATGAATTATTTTTCTTTCCTTCAATATTCACAATGATTGATAATGAACTAAAAGCATCAATAATTACGACCTCGCCCAACAGCTTCATGAAAAACATTCACAGACGAATGCCTGTTATTATTAAAAAAGAAAAATCACTGTACTTTCTCACAGATGAACCATTAAAAGCATTAGAATACTGCCGATCTTTTGATGATAAGGAAAAGATGAAAATTGAAATCGCTGATAACATATTGACCAATAAACAAAGAGAATATCTTGAGAAAAATTAATCGACATTAAAATTTAATAATTTTCTTTTGTATTGCATTATATTCTTATATTTTCCATTATTACTGAAATTAATTAGGAGAAATATTGTTATAGTTCTACGAGATTAATTTTTATAAACCAATTTATCAAAAATGAGAAAACCGAAAAAATTAACATCCATAATTTTTATTCTCCTTTTAATAATCTCATCTTCAAATCTATTTGCACAAAATAAATATGCAGGTGAGTTTCTTGCTATCGGTGTTGGTGGAAGACCACTGGGGATGGGCGGAGCTTATGTTGCCTTGGTAACTGATGTAACTGCCGGTTACTGGAACCCAGCTCTTCTTTCAAAAATAAATTATCCTCAGTTTTCTTTAATGCATGATGAAAGATTCGGTGATCTTGTGAACTATGACTATGGTTCGATTGGAATCCCATTCGGTTCGAACGCTTCTCTTGGACTTAGCATTATACGGATGGGTATAGATGATATAGCAGACACTCGGAACGCATTAATAGACCTCAATGGAAACGGCGTTTATGACCCTGGCGAAAGACTGGACCCCGATAAGATCACTTACTTCAACAGCACGGATTATGCATTTTATCTTACGTATGCCAAAAAGCATTCCGATGATTTCTCTTACGGAGCAAATCTAAAAGTCATAAGAAGGAACATTGCTGAAGAATCAGCATGGGGATTGGGATTTGATGTCGGTGCTGCATATAATCCATTTGGAAGGTTCTTCTTAGGAGCAAACCTGATGGACATCACAACTACATATCTATCATGGAGTACAGGAAAAAAAGAAGTAATAACCCCAACTGCCAAACTCGGAACTGCATACCAGTTTGAACTCTGGAAAGGTACTCTTACACCTGCTGTAGATTTTGACGTTAGGTTTGAGAACAGAAGATCAGCATCTAATGCAAACATCGGTCCTGTATCTTTTGATATGCATGCAGGTTTAGAATATAATTTTAAGAATCTCTTCAGTATAAGAGGAGGATACAATGATATCGGTAATCTCACTTTAGGAGCAGGTGTTCAACTTCCAAAAATAAACATCGATTACTCATTCGCAAAGTTTGATGGAGACGAAGATTTAGGTAACACACATAGAATTTCTTTGGTTTTCACACTCGACGAAGAAAAATTCCAGCGAAAATAAATAGAGTTTTTATTTAAACAAAAAACCCGCTTAAGGCGGGTTTTTTTATATCTAATTTACAAATACTAATTGGGATAGATTATTTCTTTACAACACTATCAAGATAACTCTTAACTGCTTTATAAATACTATCTCCATCTAAACCTGCTTCAAGAAGAACCGCTTCCGCAGGACCGCTTCCAAGATAATGACCCTTCTTAAACGGATGCAGTATCTGACGCCTTGCTTCGTTACTTGTTATCCATTTATACATGGTTGGCAGTGTAAAACCTGTAATTCCCAATGCATTACTACCAACGGATTCAGGATAAATAGAATTTTGCTCTTCTCTCGGAAGCATATCGAACAGTTCAGCACTCGAGATATAATAAATATTTAAATTAATTCCTTCTTTATCGAGTCTTGGTAAAACTTTAGTAATAAATTCAATTGTAACACCGCTTTCCTGTAAAACTATCGAGCCGTCAGCTTTATCTGCTTTCCTTAAAGCATATACTCCCTTTATTGATTCTTCAGCAGGAGATATGTTATACTTTTTCCTATCAGCAATAACTTCATTAGGACGGGTAACAAACGGCGCAAGTACAGCAGGTTTTTTCTTCAAACCCGCAATCAATAAATTCCACATCTCACCCGGTTCCCAGGGAGTTAATGTTATCAATATCCCGTATGGAAAGTTTTCAGATATTAACTGTAGACACTGCGGGTCGGCATGTGTAGGACCATCTTCACCTGTTTTTAATCCTGCGTGAGCATTTATCAGAACCCATGTATTGTATTCACCTCCAAAGTGCATCACCTTATTTTGTTCTCCGATACCGTGTACTCTCGCAGGAGTATGCTCCATTGCGGAAATAAATGCACCGTAAGAAGAACTAACACCAATATTTCTACCGAATACAGAAAGACCGGACATAAAACCACCCATTGCATCTTCACATATTCCACCAATTGATAAAATCCTTGAATGTGGA
>JADHVP010000124.1 GCA_016783945.1 Ignavibacteria bacterium | reverse complement strand
CTTTTCTAAACATCTGAACATCTTCCCACGTAGGTTTTTTCCAGTTTGGATTTCGTAAAAGAGCTGCAGGATGATATGTTACCATCAATTTTATTTTTTGATCACCAACCATGTAATCATAAATTTTCCCTCTCATCTTACCCAGAGGCTCTCTTGTTCTCAAAAGAGTTTGTGATGCAAATGTACCGAGTGATAGTATAAGCTTTGGCTTAATTATTTCGAGCTGTCTTAACAAATATGGTTCACATTTCCCAATTTCATCCGGTAAAGGATTCCTGTTCTCAGGTGGTCTGCATTTTATTATGTTACAAATATATACTTCATCTCTTGAAAAATTAATTGCTTTCAGAATATCCGTCAATAATTTTCCTGCTCTTCCAACGAATGGTATCCCCTGTTTGTCCTCTTCTGCACCGGGTGCCTCGCCAACCAACACCACATCTGCATTTGGATTACCGACACCAAAAACAAAGTTAATCCTGCTTTTGCCAAGACTACACTTTTTGCAATCACATATTGCTTTATCCAATTCATCAAGCTTTTCAATCTCCATCCAACTTTCAGTAAGCAAACTTAAATTTACATTTCTTTGAACTGTTTGTTTTTCTTTTACCAAGATATTTTTTTCTTTTTTAATTTTTTGAGGATAGACAGCATCGATGGTTTTATCATCAATCACTTCTTCCTTCACTTTCAAATAATCAGCATAAATATCGTAATAAGATTTGTCATTAACAAACTTTAGATAGTGAATAGCATTCTCAATGATCTTATTTAGATTATTTTCCATGAAGAATTTTCGTGGCGATTTTTAAAATATGGGTGAGATAAAATAAGGAATATCTTTAAAAATCTAAAGATAATATATCAATTATTTTTATCGTTATAATAATCAAGGATTGCATTCCCAACTTTGAATTTAGTCATTTTTGGAAATTTTCTAACCCCGGTATTATCTATGAAAGTAACTACATTTGTATCAGATTGGAAACCAGCTCCCTTTACATTAGGGTTGTTTAGTACAATCATATCGAGTTTCTTCTGAATCAATTTTTGTTTTGCATTCTTGATTTCATTTTCTGTTTCCAAAGCAAATCCTATTAAGGTTGAATCTTTTTTGTTTTCTCCAATAAATTTCAATATATCTGCCGACTTCTCGAATTCAATTTTAAAATGATCTTTCTTATTTTCTTTTTTAATTTTTTTCTTAGAAGAATTAACAGGTTTGAAATCCTCAACTGCCGCTGCCATTATAATTAGATTTTTATTTTGCATATTGTTCTTAACAGCATTCAACATTTCCTGAGAGGTAGTAACATTGACTCTTTTAACCTCTTTAATTGTTTCCAAATTTACCGGACCAGTGATCAGCGTAACTTTTGCACCCCTTTGTGAAGCTGCCCTGGCAATCTCAAAACCCATTTTCCCCGATGAATAATTTGTTATGAATCTTACTGAATCAAACGGTTCGTATGTCGGTCCCGCAGTAACAAGAATTTTTTTTTCCACAAGGTCATTTTTTTTATTTATAATATATTTAGCTAAATTATAAATATCTTCTAATTCAGCCATTCTACCAATTCCATATAATCCACTTGCTAATTCCCCTTCTCCCGGATCGATAATATAGTACCCTCTGTTCTTTAATTTCTGAATATTCTCTTTCGTAACTTCATTCTCGTACATATCAATATCCATCGTTGGAGCAATAATGATTGGAGCTCTTGAAGCTAACACAGTACACAAAAGAAAATTATCGCAAATCCCTGTCACGATCTTTGCCATCGTGTTCGCTGTAGCAGGAGCTATAATAAAAACATCAGCCCAAAGCCCGTAATTAACATGCCAGGTTTTGGATTCTATATTTTCCAGATGTTGGGTTTCACTATCACCCGGAAACATATTTATAACAACTTCATTATTAGATAAAACAGACAGTGTTAGCGGGGAGACGAATTGTGCTGCTGCTGGAGTCATAATAACTCTAACCTCAGCACCATTTTTGATAAACAATCTAACCAGGTTACATATCTTATAAGCAGCTATGCCACCAGTTACACCAATTAATATTTTCTTACTCTTTAACAAATTGAAATTTATGATAATTTAGAAGAAAAATTTATTCCTCATCTCTGTATCTAAATTTCAAATCTTTATTTAGCACTTCCTTGATTGCCTGGATTGAGGGTTTATCTCTTTTTTCAAATTCAAGAGATAAATTCATTTTATCCTGATTCATTATTGTATCATCTTCAGTTTCTTTTGCGATGATGGGTTCCATTCTCTGATTCAATTCAATCTTTAAATCATTATTAATTTGCCTGGCTCTTCTTGAGGCTATAACAACTGCTTCATAAAGATTTTCAGCATTTTCTTCAAATTTTTCTAGGTCTATCGTTTGAATTGGCATTTATATCTCCTTTTAATTTTTATGTTTTTTAATTATTTGATTTACTTTTTTAATTGCATCTTTCAAGTTATCATTCTCAACAACATAATTAAATTCATTAATCTCATCCATCTCTGAATCGAATCGTTCTATTCTCTTCTGAATTTGTTTTAGATCCTCAGTTGCCCTATGAATCAACCTTTGCTTTAAATCACTCTTCCCAGGAGGTTTGACAAAAATGAGGATAGTTTTATCTTCATAGATACTTTTCAAAGATAATGCTCCTTTTACGTCTACATCAAAAATTACATTTTCGTTTTTTGATAATTTATCTTCCACAAACGATTTCAACGTTCCATAATAATTATCATCGAAAAGTTTTTCATATTCCACAAACTCCCCCTGACCAATTTTCTCAAAAAACTCTTCCCTGGAAAGGAAAAAATAATCCTTACCTTCGGTTTCACTATCACGTTTCATTCTGGTTGTAGCAGAAACAGAAAAAATAAGATCACTATTTTTTTTCAGTACTGCTTTGACTATTGAAGTTTTTCCTGCACCTGAAGGTGCTGCAATTACAAATAACATATGGACACCTTTAGAAATTTAATAAAAATTTATTCGACATTTTGAATTTGTTCTCTGATTTTCTCAAGTTCCTCCTTTATTACTGTGGATTTTTGAGATATTTCAGAATTCATTATTTTAGAAGAAATTGTATTTGTTTCCCTGTACATCTCTTGCAGCAAAAAGTTCAATCTTCTTCCTGCTTGCTTTTCCGAATCGATACATTCCCTAAAATACTGAATATGACTTTCAAGTCTTATGCACTCTTCGGTTATATCAAGCTTGTCAGATAATAACATTAATTCTAATTCAAGTCTTTTTTCATTAATAACACTGTCATCTTCTATCAAGCTTTTCACTTTTTCCATAAGCACTTCCTTTGCTTCAGGAATTCTTTTTTTTCCTAATTCAGTTATAATCCCAATCTCATTGCTAATTATATCGATTCTTTTTAAGGTATCATTCTTTATAAAATCCCCTTCTTTTATTTTCATTTTCATAACATCATCAATAGCTTCATTCAACAATTTACATATAAATGAATACTCGTTATCACTTACTTCATCATCTTGTTTACTTGTAAATACATCAGAAAAGTTTAACAGATGGTCTAACCTTATTTTCTCTTTAGAACCGATAGTTTTTTTGAGTGATTTTAAAATTTTTAAATATCCTTTTATCGCATCTTTATTTACGCTAAGATTTAAATCATTATCAACTCCATTTTCAATATTAAGATTTATATTGATTTTACCCCTCGATATCTTTTGTTTAACAATTTCTTTTAACTCAATATCTTTCGATATGAGATATCTGGGATATTTAATAGATATTTCACAAAACCTGTTATTTACTGAACGGATTTCAATAGAATATCTTCTTCCTTCATAACTCTCTTCCGCTTTTCCAAACCCTGTCATACTTAAGACCATATCTAATATATAATTAGAATTTATAAAAATTTTACAAACTTAACATGCTAAAACTTATCCTTTTAAATAATTTTTTGTTAACTCTTTTTTCAAATATTCAAACGCTTCTTTCGGAGTATTAACAAATTTAAATAATTTTAAGTCCGACTTTGAGATCATATTGTACTCCGCAAGCTTATCAAAATTAATAATAGATTTCCAAAAATCTTCTCCGTAAATAACGATTGTCATTTTCTTTCGAAGCTTATTTGTTTGTACTAAAGTGAGCAATTCCATTAGTTCATCAAGCGTTCCATAACCGCCCGGCATTACTACCAACGCTTTTGCTAAATATGCAAACCAGAATTTTCTCATAAAGAAATAATGAAACTCAAAATTCAGGTTTTGTGATAGATAATTATTTGGGTACTGCTCAGAAGGTAAAGAAATATTAAATCCAATAGAATAACCTTTTGCTTCTATTGCTCCCTTGTTTGCTGCTTCCATGATTCCGGGACCTCCTCCTGAGCTGACAACAAACTTATTATTACTATTCAAACTTTTTGACCACTTAGTAATTAGACCTGCTAATTCGACAGTTTCTTCATAATATCTTGACATCTCAATTGCATTTTTAGCCAGCTCTATTTCCCTCGCTAATTTTCTGGGAAGAACCTTTCCACTACTTTTTAATATAGTAGATTTTTTATTTAAATTGGATAAATTTTTCTTAGCTTCTTTTTTAGATAAAATATTCGAAGAACCAAAAAAAACTACCGTGTCTTTTATATTGCACTTTCTTAATCTATCTAATGGTTCGAAGTATTCTGTTAAAATCCTCACCGTACGTGCAGCAGGTGAATTTAAAAACTCCAAATTACGATACGCTTTCGGTGCTCTTCTTTGTTTATTCATTTTTTCTTCCATAAATAATTTATCTCAAAACTTCCCTCGTTCCAAAAGTCTTTACCCGGCATCCTGCTGCTTACAGCAGGGAGACGGGCTCTTTGGGAACGTCTTTCTACCTGTACAAAGAATCCATCAACTACTTCTGTATGGATTTAAAATCTTGAACCCGTATACTTTACTCAATTTTATATTCATTTCTAAAATCAAAAATCGTTAACCGGTGTTCTTTATTCTCCGTGTTTCGAACCGTTCCCAAATTTCCCACCTGTCCGTACAAAGAATCCAATCGCCACTCCGTTATGGATTCAGTATCTTGAACCCATATACTTTGCTCATTCTTATGTTCACTTCTAAAATCAAAAATCGTTAATCGGTGTTCTTTATTCTCTGTGTTTCGAACCGTTCTCCTCGTCCCCAAAATGCCTCCCTCCTCCTAAGAACCTCTCCTTCATCATTCATCCTTCATTCTTCATCATTCTTTGTTCTTTGTTCTTTGTTCTTTGTTCTTTGTTCTTTGTTCTTTGTTCTTTGTTCTTTGTTCTTTATTCATTAAAGCCCCCTTCCTCCATCCACCACAAAAGTATGACCGGTTATAAACTTGTTTTCTTTAATCAAATACCTTATCAATGAAGTTATATCATCCGAATTACCAAACCTCTTCAAAGGATATTTACTAACTTCACTTTGTTTAACACTGCTATTCTCATCGTTCTCGATCACAATAGTTCCCGGAGCAATTGCATTAACTAATATTTTCGGTGCTAACCTTTTTGCAGCTAACTGTGTAAACTTTATAACTCCGGCTTTTGACATACAATACGGAATATATCCCGTCCAGTTCAAAATTCCACCAAGCGAAGCAATATTAATAATATTGCAGTGCTCATTATCATTCTTTTGCATCAATTTAGCCGCTTCTATACTGCAAAAAAGAACACCTTTTAAATTCACTCCTACAAACTCATCGAACAACTTCTCATCAATATCGAAAAAGTCAACGTTCTCAAACATTCCCGCATTATTTATTAAAAGGTCAAGCGTTCCGTACTCATCTTCCACCGTCCTGAACATACTTTTTATCTCATCGACATTGCTTACATCAGCTCTGCATGGTAAAACTCTAACCCCGCACTTTTCTATCAATTCAACCGTCTTATTAACCGTGTTCTCATCGCTGCTGCTATAATTCAAAACCACATCGTATCCTTCTTCTGCAACCGTAACGGCTATATCTTTTCCAAGTCTGCGTGCAGAACCTGTTATCAGTGCAACTCTATTTCGTTTATAACCAATACTCATTAAAAAAGTGCCCTTGGGATGACTCGAACATCCGACCTTCAGTTTAGGAAACTGCTGCTCTATCCACCTGAGCTACAAGGGCAAGAATGTTAAGATAAACAACCTTTTATAATTTAACAATTGAATTAAACATAAAAAGCCACCTTGATTTCTCAAAGCGGCTCTAAAATTACATCCTGGCAAAACCTACTCTCCCACACAGTTGCCCATGCAGTACCATCGGTGATATAGGTCTTAACTACTCTGTTCGGAATGGGAAGAGGTGTTTCACCTATATTAAATCACCAGAATAATATAAATTCAAATTTGATGCTTTAGTATGCTACCTGGTCAATATAAAAATTAATTGGCAAGTCATTCGACTTATTAGTACTGCTCAGCTTAATACATTACTGCACTTACACCTGCAGCCTATCACCAGATAATCTCTCTGGAGTCTTATTTCCCGACAAGTCGGGAAGGGAAACTTAATCTTAAAGCAAGTTTCGCGCTTAGATGCTTTCAGCGCTTATCTTAACCGAATGTAGCTACCCAGCGATGCCATTGGCATGACAACTGGTGCACTAGAGATTCGTTCACTCCGGTCCTCTCGTACTAGGAGCGACCCTCTTCAAGTTTCCTGCGCCTGCATAGGATAGAGACCGAACTGTCTCACGACGTTCTGAACCCAGCTCACGTACCGCTTTAATTGGCGAACAGCCAAACCCTTGGGACCTTCTCCAGCCCCAGGATGCGATGAGCCGACATC
>JADHVP010000123.1 GCA_016783945.1 Ignavibacteria bacterium | reverse complement strand
TAATGGTGTTTGGTATGGACCAAGTACAAATGAGGAGGATTATAGATGGTATTCGTCTGGTCATTATCCATACACATCAATTATGGGGGGTGATGGTATGCAGATAGCAATTGACACTCGAGACAATAATATTGTTTATACAGGTTATCAATTCGGAAATTATTTTAGAATAAACAAATCTAATAATGAATACAAAAGAATTACACCAAGACATAATTTGGGAGAGCGTCCCCTCAGGTTTAACTGGCAAACACCAATTCACTTATCAGTTCATAACCAGGACATTCTTTACATTGGTTCAAACAATTTGCACCGATCTCTTGATAAAGGTGAAACCTTTGAAACATTATCAGGTGACTTAACAAACGGGGGAAAGAAAGGAGATGTGCCGTATGGAACTCTAACAACCATAGATGAATCTCCTTTGAAATTTGGCTTACTATATGTCGGAAGCGATGATGGACTCGTGCATGTTTCAAAAGATGCAGGACATAGCTGGCAAAAAATTTCAGACGAACTCCCACAGGATTACTGGATCAGTCGTGTGGAAGCTTCTCATCATGATACTGGTACAGTTTATGTGTCGTTGAACGGTTACAGGTGGGACAACTTCGATGCAATCTTATACGCTTCATCAAATTACGGTGATAGCTGGACGAGAATCGGAACGGACCTTCCAAATGAACCAATTAATGTTGTAAAAGAAGACCCCGCGAATGAAAACATTCTTTATGCAGGAACAGACCACGGTTTATATGCTTCACTTGATAAGGGCAGTTCATTTATGGCGTTGTATAAGAATTTACCTGCGGCACCCGTGCACGACCTTGTTATTCATCCTCGTGAAAAAGATCTAATTGTCGGTACACACGGTAGGTCAATTTATATTGCTGACGTAAAACACATTCAGAAATTAACTGAAGACGTTTTAAACAAACAGCTTCACTTCTTTGAAATCGATACTATAGCTTTTAACAAGAATTGGGGCAAAAAGAATTACAGATGGGCGAAATTAAAATCACCTGAGATAGAACTTGCCTACTATACAAACTCAAAAGGAAAAGTAGTCATCAAAATCTTGACAGAGGATGGCTTGTTACTAAACGAAATCGAAGATGAATCCGAAAAAGGATTAAACTATGTGAAGTACGACCTTTCGATTGACTCAACTGTTAGAGACGATTACCTGGACTTTTTAGAAGGCAAGGAAAAGACAAAACATATAAAACTAAAAAAAGCAGACACGGGAAAATATTACCTACAGCCCGGAACTTATAATATAGAAATTGAAATCAACGGTACAATTGAATCCAATAAGCTCGAGGTTAAAGCACCCAAGATAAAAAAAAGAGAGGGAAAAGATAAGTAAGTTACGAATAAATAAATAAGTCAATATATTGAGAATACCATTTTAATATATTCATATCTTTAATATATTAAGCGACAATTAAAATTCATTCTTTTGTTTTTTAAATGAGTTTTAATTGATTTAATAATCTTTTACAAATTCCCGAAACTATTTCCATTCGGGTAAATCAACTTTAACCAGAAAATAGGAGACAACTATGGATTTTACATTTACCGAAGAACAAGTGATGCTGAGGGATATGGTAAAGAAATTTACCGAAAAGGAAATTAAACCAATAGCAGCAGAGATAGATGATAAAGGCAGCATTCCCCGTGAGTTGATAGATAAAATGGCAGAGCTTGGTTTTTTAGGAATAGCTTTTCCTGAAGAATACGGTGGAAGTGGATTCGGTGAAATGGGTTATTGTATTATGCAGGATGAAATTTCCCGCGGATGTGCCTCGACTGCAACTTTTATAGGTGCACATCATAGCATTGGTTCAACCGGGATATATCTGTTCGGAACGGAAGAACAAAAGCAGAAATATTTAGTTCCGCTTGCCAGGGGAGAAAAAATCGGTGCATTCGCACTAACAGAACCGGAAGCCGGTTCGGATGCAGTGAGAATTAGAACTATTGCAAAAGATGTTGGTGACCATTATACACTAAACGGAAGGAAGATCTGGATAACCAATGGAAGTTTAGCAGATATCATTACTGTTTTAGCAAGGGTGGAAATCGAAGGGAAGAATTATGGAGTCGGAGCATTCATCATTGAGACAGAATGGGACGGTTTTAAAGTTGGTAAAATTGAAAACAAGATGGGAATAAAAGGCTCCGAGACAGCAGAACTTATCTTTGAAGATATGACAATACCTAAAGAGAATGTACTGGGAAGAATGGGAAGAGGTATTCTTCATTCAATGGATATTCTGGATGTCGGAAGACTCGGTCTTGGTGCAGCGACTCTTGGCTCCGCAAAAGAGTGTATCGACCTATCAGTAAAATTTGCTAAAGAGAGAGTTCAGTTCGGTCAACGAATTGCAAACTTCGAAGCAATTCAATGGATGCTTTCAGAAATGGCATCAGATGTTTATGCAATGGAAAATATGGTATACCGCACTGCATGGTTATGTGACCAGGGGAAGAAGTTCTCACGTGAAGCTGCAATAGTAAAACTATTCTGTTCCGAAGCTCTTGATAGAGTTGTAGATAAAGCTCTACAGATTCACGGCGGTATGGGTTATATGCATGAATATCCAATAGAAAGAATGTACCGTGATTCTCGTATCAACAGAATCTTCGAGGGTACAAACGAAATTCAAAAACTTGTAATTGCAAGAGATGTACTGAAAAGAAATGGTTATTGATAAACAATTCTTAATTAATTAGAAAAAGAAACCAAGAATATAAAATTTAAAAATAAGTTCAATAAAAAACGGGTGTTTTTATCAAATGAAATTGAAAAAATTCCCGCTTTTATTTTACAAAAATTTCCTAAGAGAACTATCCCTCAGACCAAAGCCCGATTAGATTGTTATCTAAATCTCTAAACAATCCATAATAACCTGATGTTGCTGATATTAAGGTTTTCGGCTTTTCAATTTTCCCGCCTTTTTCTTCAACCTTCTTCAGACTCTTTGCCACGTCTTCAACATCTATATATATCACAACAGATTGACCTTCTTGTTTAGAAGAAGATTTCATAAAACCACCACCTACAGAATCTTCACCAGTGAAAATTGTTGTATATTCAGGTTCGAATCCTTCAAGTAATTTAAACTGCCACTCGAATAAATCGCCGTAAAAATCTTTTGCCTTTTCAATATCCGATACGTAAATTTCAAACCAACCTATGGAATTTTTCGCTGCCATGTTTTTCCTTTTTAAAAATTATTAAATTATTATTTATCTTACTTCAGGATAAAGATACATATATTGTACATTTTTTAAAGTCAGAATAGCGATTCAAATCACAAAAATTTTTATTAAATATTATTTCAATTCAAGCCACACATACCAGAAGTACACCCATCATATGATGGTATATCACAACTTCCTGTAGCACAACTTGAATTTGAAAAATCAGCGTTACTGGATTCCACAGAATTGAATGATGAAATTAATTTCTTACTTTTCTTTGAGTGGCATTCTGGACACAATACTTCTTCCTTCAAAGAGGTGCTCTTATGTAAAATTTCAAATTTCGATTTACAGTCTTTACACTGATATTCAAATATTGGCATACTGTTTTCTCCTTATTTTATGATTTAATTTTTATTTCTGGTTCTAAAATTACTTTTGTTTTCATTGAATTAGATATTAGACATACTTTCTCAGATTTTTCAATTATTCGTAAAGCTTTATCTTTTTCACTTTCACTCCCAATAACAATTACCGGTTTAAGAATGATTTCCGAAATCATCAGTATGCCATCAACTTTTTCAAGTTTTCCCGTTCCAACACATTCAAAGCTTTTGAAACTTAACTTTGAATTCTCTGCAATCGCAAGAAAAGTCGTCATCAGGCAGATATTAGCAGAGGCTACAAACAAATGTTCAGGCGACCAAACATTTGGTACTCCTTTTGGAAACTCGGGAGGTGTAGCAACCTGAACCGCAGGAAAACCTGTCTCAGACAATTCGCCCACCCGACCTTGCTTCCACTTAACCGTTGTATTATAATAAAATATGTTTTCCATTTTTATACTGTTAAACGATTTTATTTATAAGATCTCATTTAGAATTTTCAATCCTTCTTTAATAGTCTTTTTTTGTTGATTATTTAAGTTCTCCTCAATTTTCTTTTCACACTTCTTTTTTATCATCTCGATACTCTTTTTACAGATAACTCCTTTTTCTGTAAGTGAAATTTCAACCGCTCTTCTGTCAAAATCGGATACTTTCCTTGAAAGATAACCTTTGGTAATTAATTTATCTATTACTCTACTTCCTCTCGACTTTGATAAACCCATCATTTCCGATAGAGTGTTACAATCAATCGTTTCATTCTCCTTTAATGCTCCAATGCCAATTATTTCACGATAAGACAGACCCATTTCAGTATTAATCTCTATCTCTGTTTGAAGACATTTCTGTTTTAATAAAAAAATATGGTCAATTATTTTCGATTCCATCAGTATTTTTTAGTTGCTTATAACAATAGTTGCTATTAGCAAATGTATATATAATACTTGCAAAATGCAAGTTAGACCGAATTAATGAGTTTTTCGTTTATCATTAAATAGTTATTTTTATAGAAAAATAAGAGCAAAAACTTATGGTTAATAAATCTTCATCAACTCGAAAAAGAGTATTAATAACAGGAGCTGCTGGTTTCATTGGTTCACATTTATGCGACAGATTTATAAAAGAAAATTATTACGTCATAGGAATGGATAACCTCCTGACCGGTTCCTTAGATAACATCAAGCACCTCTTTCCTTTGGAGAATTTTGAATTTTATTTTCACGATGTAACAAAATTTGTACACGTTCCAGGACAGCTTGATTACATTTTGCATTTCGCTTCACCTGCAAGCCCCATCGACTATCTGAAAGTCCCAATTCAAACTTTAAAGGTAGGTTCATTAGGATCACATAATCTTTTAGGTCTTGCTAAAGAAAAAAAAGCAAGGTTCCTGATAGCATCAACATCGGAAATATATGGAGACCCGGACGTTCATCCTCAAAACGAAGAATATTGGGGTAACGTTAATCCCATTGGACCAAGGGGCGTATACGATGAAGCAAAAAGATTTATGGAAGCTATAACAATGGCTTATCATACTTATCATGGTCTTGATATAAGAATTGTTAGGATTTTTAACACATTCGGACCAAGAATGAGATTGAACGATGGAAGGGCTCTACCGGAATTCTTATGTCAGGCAATTAGAGGAGAAGATATAACAATTTTCGGTGATGGTTCCCAAACTCGTTCATTCTGTTATATCGATGACCAGGTCGAAGGTATTTACAGACTTTTATTGAGTGATTACGTTTATCCAATTAATATCGGAAATCCTGACGAAATTACGATTAAGGAATTCGCAGAGGAAATAATTAAGCTAACAGGTTCCAATCAAGAAATTATTTACAAAGACTTACCTGTAGATGACCCAAAACAAAGACAACCCGATATAACAAAAGCCAAAGAGATATTAGGCTGGGAACCAAAAGTTAGCAGAGCGGAAGGATTGAAGATTACTTATGAACATTTTAAGAAGAAATTGAACGCTTAATTCGAAAGCTCTAATAAGAAAAATATTTTATCTTTACTAATTATTACAGGGAATCAATACTATTAAAAACTACGAAACTGACAAAGAAATCAGCAAAATAATAGATGCATTCGAACAGGTTTTCAGAAATGAAAGCTTTACAAAAGAGGATAAACTTGAAATACTTATTTATCTTTTAGAAATTTGTGATCTTAATAGTGAGCAACTTTATCAATACTCAAAAAAAGGAACTAAAATATACGAAAGTAAAAGTCTTGAGGAAAAAATTAAGGTTTTTGAAGATATAGACCAACCTGACAACAAATCAAGAAAAGAATTGATCCATGATTTTGAAATAGAACTACCAAAAAGTAACTTCACTAGTGAAGAGGCTTTTAAATATGTAAAAAAGGTTAAATTCAAATCCGTGGTTCAAATCATTATAGGTGTTTTGTTCCTGCTATTGGGATTTGGAATGATTATCATGCCTGCTCCCCCGAATTTTGAAGTATTCACTATATTCTTTATCACACAGGAAGACGGTGTAACTTTGATGGATGTAATTGCACTAATAATAGTGTTCACTTCAATATTTATTATTATTGGAGGATACAAAAATTTAAGACATATTTAATTCTGGTTTTTAAAATTTCTTTTTAAATAAAATGAAAGACTCAAAATCAATTTTAGAACAATTCAAAAAACTTCTCTTCGTATTTGCTATAGTGTATGTTCCTGTAATTGTCCTGTTAGTTATATTATCATTACAAGCATTTGTATCCTTTCCTTATTTTTCCATAGACCCTATTCTCTTAATCGAAGATGGTAAGCCATACTTCGGTTTTCTTTCATATATTGGTATACTTTTATGGTGTTCAACAGCTACAGTATGTATTTATTCTTCGTTTATTTTGAAAAAATTCAATTGTGAAAGTGAATGGATAAAGTTTTTACTAGCTTCGGGTTTGATTACTACTATGATGCTGGTCGATGATTTATTCTTATTCCATGAGTATATACCTAACTACATTCCGATAAACGAGAAAATTATTTTTTCAATTTATGGAATAATAATTTTAATATTTTTGATTCGATTCAGAAAAAAAATAATCAATAATACAAAATTCCTTTCTCTGATAGTCTCTTTTTTCTTTTTCGGATTATCAATGATTGTAGATGTTTTTCATGACGATACGTTAGCGTTTCATTATTCTTTTGAAGATGGATTCAAATTACTTGGTATTGTCAGTTGGTTTATATACTTTACCGGGACAAGCTTTAACAGTCTAACGTCTCTATTCAAACAATCAAATCTGGATAATAAAAATTAAACATTCATAAACATAATCTCTAATCTCGCAAAGCATTTAAAATCCTATAAC
>JADHVP010000122.1 GCA_016783945.1 Ignavibacteria bacterium | reverse complement strand
ATTCCCTGTCAGGTCGATCCTGTCAGAGTTTCCCTTAATACGTAAGTATGGGCTACCACTACCGGCATAAAGGTTTCCATACACACCTAATTCATTTTTTCTCACAGCATCATCAAGGATTTTAACATCACCTGTCACCAAAAGATCTAAATCACTTAGTTTTAGATTTGTGAAATCTATGTAACCTGTCATAGACAAAAATCTTTTTTTGTCCTCAGGGGTATTGACTTTTGAATTCTTTAATATCAGTTTCTGTTTATCTGTTATTAAGTCAGCGTAGAAGTTATACCTCATACCGGTTAAGTCAATCGTAAATGCTCCGTTTTCAAGTTTCAATTCTCCCGTTAAAAGAGGACTTATAGCGTTACCATTAACATTTACTTTCCCGTTCATAGTTCCATCCAGTGCTGATACTTGAGGAACCATTTGTTCAAGCAATCTTATCTGAAAATTATTTGCATCTATGATCAAGCTAACATCTTTTTCAAGGATATTAATGTTAGTATCAATTTCTCCGCTTCCCATTAAAGGATTACGTATAGGTACATCACCATAAATTAACAGCTTCCCTTTGTTATTAGGATTGTAAAAAGCTATATCGGGTTTTAAAATATCATCTTTATAATCTAAGAATGCATCGAGTCTTCCTAATTTCATGTTTGCTAATCTTAATATATCAGAGTTAGCTTCTATATGAACGACAGGTTTATCAAGACTTCCGGTGTAATTTAATTCAAACCTTCTAATGTTACCATTAATAAGATCTTGAGCTTCAATGTAAGGATCTGCTAATAGCTGTAGGTCTGCTGTTTTAATTCTGTCGGCTGAAACATTTAAATCACTCTCTCCATTTAGAGAATACTTTCCTTTTATTTCAACACTCTGCCTTTCATCCGAAACCTCAAAGCTTTCGAAGTTAATGTTCTTAATGCTATCAAGGATCTCATAATTTAATTTTATTGGTTCATCATTTCCAAAATCATAATTCATGTATGTGAAACCAAGAGTATCCAGTATTATTTCGGTTCTTGATTCACCTAAGCCTAAGGAACCATTTGTATAGATTATAAAATTTGTATCACGGTTGCTTGAAAAGAGAAATTTATTTGTGTTATCTCTTATATTTAAATTCAAAGTGACTGTATCAAGTTTATTACCGCCGGCTATGAAATCGTATGATTTGAAATCAAGGTTGGTTTTAATCCTATTAAACTCGCTCGAATAATTAGTGTTCATATTAAGGTCAAGAAATGCTTTGCTAAACATTATCGTCGAATCCTGGAATCTAAAATTCCTTAAGCTGCCTGCTGCGTTAAATGTAAAGTTGTTTTCGTTGTTTACAATATTCCCTGAAATATCAGCCTTGAATACTAAACTGCTGTCCCCTGTTAATACAGCAAGCGGAAGTATGTTTTTTATTTTTAGCTTATAGCGAACGTTCAAATCTTCTGTGCTTGAAATTGATTGAGTAACATCACTTGAAATTTCATAAGCGTCGTTACTCGGCTTGGAATAATTAATAGTATCTGCTTCGAGACTTTTTTTAATATCTTCTGTAATTTCATTAATGTTTGCTGCTAATACTCTTCCTAAGGTAATGAAAGAAAATTTTCCATCGGCGTTGATGTCGATGAAGTTTGAGATGAGTGTTAGACTCTTCCCAGCAGCGGTATTTTCAATACTTGCGTTAACAGGCGTTTGAGGTATTAAATGAGTGCTATAGGTTGATGGTGCTACATCAAACAGAAATTTTCCTGTGATTTTATCCGGGTCAAATCCCTCTCCGTTTACATTGAATACAAAATTTAAATTGCTCTTATCTGAAGCTTCCTTTGTAATTGTGGAAAGGTCAAGGTTTCTGCTGTTACCTTCTAAATCGTATTTTATCCTGTCGATATTTCTAAAATCTACTTTACCTTTCACATTCGTTGACAAAGTATTTGAAGAGTATTGCACAATTAAATCGATGTTACCGCTATTTAAGTCGAGTTTTCCAGTTGATTTAGAAATGTTCTGTTCGAAGATTGATGACCTTGTTATATCATAATTAACTTTAGCGGTAAGTGTTCTATAATCGAACCCTCTTCCATCTGCAATGAGGTCGACGTTGAGATTACTATTAAGTTCATTGTCTTTTACTAACTTTCCGATGTTAAGATTCCTGGTTGATACGTCTGACTTATAAACTATATTATTCTGTTTCAGGTCAAGAGATGTTTTTCCTTTTACGTTGCCCACACTCGATCTAAAATCAAAATCGGAATTGAACCGTAGAGGTTCACCATCAAAGGTAAAATCTGCATAAACTATACCAACCTGACTATAATTGGGAATCGGTAAACCCGGGAGATTTGCCTTCGTATCGTTTGGATCTAAAACAGAATTACTGACAGCAACATTCATAGACAATTCTGAGGGATTGTGTAAATTGAATACCTTCCCGGCAATGTTAATAGTAGAATTATTGGTCTTTAAAACTAATTTATCGATTGGAAAACTTCCGTATTTACCCTTTGCTTTTATATCAAGATAAATATTTCCCTTCATAAAATTTAGGACGGGCAGGAAAAAGCTAAGATCATCTGTATTAAATCTATTCAGGACTAAGTCTAAGTTAGCTTTTTTATTTCCGAATTCTTCATAATCAACACCCTCAAATGGATTAAAATTTTCTAAGGATGCGACTTTGATGTTTATATTACTCCTGTCGGTTATGACTTTCAGATTTTTTGCTTCTGAAAAATTTTCCTCTGTTAATTGTCCGTCGAATTTAAATTCTTTTATACTGATAGGGGAGTTTGTATTAAAGCTTAGGTTTTGTACGCTAACACTCTTTTCATCCGGGAAATAATCTCCAGAGAGCTCAAGGTTAAAATCAGTAATGTCAAAATTCTTAATATCGAATTGTGCAATTGAGTCCATCTTTATTTCCCGTATCGGCAGGGTAGTATCCTTCTCAGCTAACAAACGGAAATTTCCATTCCTGATTTCTAAGTTACCTACGATTATTCCCCAATCAAATTCTTTTTTGACAGTATCAATAACTTCAGGCTTTTCAGGTTTCATAAGATACTCGAAGTTCCACATCAGGCTGTCGTTTTCATCCCTAACTTTTGTTAAATTTAATTGCGGGCTTTCTATTACTAAAGAATTCACGAGTATTAATTTGTTGCCAAGCTGACTGAGGTCGAAGTCTATGTCAATGTAATCGAGTTTTACTAATGTATCGGTTTTAACAATAAGGCTTGCATTGTTTAATTTGAATCCCCCTAATATGCTTCCCTCAATTGACTCTGCACTTACGACACTTTGTTTATCTATGAGGGATTCATTTACTTTTTCGAGAGCATATTGGAGGAGCCAGTTTTTAAAGAAAGAGGTTTGAATAAAAATTATTATTCCTAAAATAAGAGCAATAAAGCCGAGAGAAAAATATAATAGAAACTTAAAGAGTTTGTTCAAACATCCCTTCTTTGGCTTGATTTTTTTATTGGCAGCAGCTTCTTCAGATGGTGAAGAGGTGTTTTCCTTGTTCAATTTAATATTTTCTGTATCATCTTGCATATAGTGTAGATAATTTCGAAATTATCTTATCGTAAAATTCTTTGCAACTATTCAGTAATCAAAAGTTATAAACACTTAAATTCCAAAACACAAGCACCAAATAACAAATAAATATCAACTATTAAAATTACAATGACCAAAACAATTATTTTGATTTTTCTATGATTGATGAAAATATTTTCTTTAGTTCATTGGCTTCATTGAAAAGAATTGTTGCTTCATCTTCATAATCTTCTGGATTTGTTTCTTTAATTAACCTCAAAAAATATGCACTTTCTTTTGATTCTTTTCTGCAAATTTTTATCCGAAAAACAAAATCTTTCTTGCTTAAAGATTCATTAGCTTCAATATAATTGGCACCAGTAGAACCTGATGCTTTCATAATTTGTTTTCCATCTTCAATATTAGCTATAGTTTTGGGTAATTTCTTTACAAAAATTCTAACATTTTTGGCAAACTGAAAGGTCGCTCTTCTCCCATAGGGATTCCTTTGGAATAAATCATAAACATGTTTTGAATTTGATTTTTGGGTCATTGGAATTTATTTGTATTTTGTTATTTGGTGCTTATAATTTGTTTCGTTACAAATTTCTATAAAGTATTTACTGCAAAGTTATTAATATTTTTCATAAGCTGAATAGTTACAATTCTCTTTAATTAAACCACTCGAGAAAGGTTATGTTTCTTTAATTTTATTTATTAAGGATGTTGTTGAGTAGTTATCAATATATTTCAAACTTATTACTTTGCCGCCGTATTCCTTTACTATTTCAGAGCCAACGATTTCTTCTTCTTTCCAGTCACCACCTTTTACAAGGTAATCGGGTTTTACATTTTTTATCAAATCATATGGTGTATCTTCGGAAAATAAAATAATATAATCAACAGACTTAAGATTATCTAAAACGAAAGCTCTGTCATTCTCATTATTATAAGGTCTATTACTTCCTTTAAGCTTTTTTACTGATCTGTCGGAATTCAGTCCAACGATTAAAAAATCACCTAACGTTTTCGCTTCGTTTAAATATGCAATATGACCTCTATGCAAAATTTCGAAACACCCGTTAGTAAAAACGAGCTCAAGATTTTTTTCCTTAATATCCTGCCTTATTTTTTGAAATTCTTTTAGGGTAAGGATCAAAATGTTAATCGTGATTAGTTAATGAATTTGGATTCGGAGCTGTGTTCTGCAATGTATTTTTTCAACTGTTCATTTTCGATAGGTACAATTCCGACTTCTTCACAAACAAGACCGGCAGCAAAATTAGAGATCACAACCGAATCCTGCAGGGATGCACCCCCGGCAAGACATACGGCTATAGTCGAAATGACCGTATCCCCGGCGCCAGAGACATCTGCTACTTTACGGGCTCTTGTTCCGAAAGAATCAATTTTTATATCACCATCGGAAGACTGGAATATTTTAATACCTTCTCCACCTAAGGTAAGGATGAGATTCTCACAATTGACCTTTTTAATTAATTCTTTGCACAGCGAGACTAATTCAGACTCGATCTTTGCTTTTTTACCAAATGCATCTTCGAGTTCTTTACGGTTTGGTTTAAAAATATATGTATTTTTGTATTCAAAAAAGTTTTCGAACTTTGGGTCTACAAGAATCCTTATACCAGATTCTTTAGCAAAATTAATTATTCGGGAAATAATACTTTTGGTCAGTACGCCTTTATTATAATCCTGTAAGATCATAATATCAAAATCGCTTGAATGACTTTTTAATAAATCGAGTATTTTATCTTCAGTTTCTTTTGATATTTCTGATTTAGATTCACTGTCAATTCTTAGTAAATGGTGGGAATCTGCTATTACCCGTGTCTTACAGGTTGTGGGTCTGTTTTCTTCTGTAATCAAACCGCTTGTATCCTGACCTAAATTTTCCATTACTTTTTTGAGAGTATGCGCTTCGGAATCATTTCCTATTACTCCAATTAAGAAGGGATTTGCTCCCAGTGTTTTTACGTTAAGGCCAACATTTGCAGCACCTCCGAGCTTTGGTTCATTTTTCATTATATCAAATACCTGAACAGGTGCTTCGGGAGATATTCGGTTCACATCTCCAAGCATGTATATATCAAGCATAACGTCGCCAATTATACAGATTCTTTTATCTTTAGCTGCTGCTAATATTTTTTCTATATTTTCGATTTCCATTTTACTAATATAATTTTATTAAAAAGGTTATTCAATATAATTTATTAATATTGATTGCACTATTGCTTGTGATGGAATTATTATGAGAAATAAGAAAAAGCCCTTCCGATGAAATGAAAGAGCTTACAAATTCAAGTATAATTGAGTTTTTATTTCAACAATAGCATCTTCTTCACATCGTTGTAGTCCACCGTTTCCATTTTATAAAAATAAACACCACTTGTTAAATTACTGCCGTCAAAATTAATTTCATAAGAACCTCTGAACTTGAAGTCATTGATTAATGTATGAACCAATCTTCCAGCAACGTCAAAGACCTGTATTCTAACGAATCCGTTTTTCGGTAGATCGAATTTTATTTTAGTTGCGGGATTGAAAGGATTCGGATAATTCTGGTATAATGTATATTTTTTTACTAAAGAGTTATTACCCGTAATACCTGATGAGTTTTCGATCCTGAAACGGAAATTACCTGATGGTGCAGGTAAAGGTTTCGATATCGTTTTGCTGTTGTTCGATGTTGCAGATATGTAATAGTAAATTGTGGTTCCAAGCGGTTTATTTGGAATGTATGCGGTGAATGTATCTGCTGAGGCTGTCATATTCAAAGAACTAAATCCTTGTGTTGTATCTGTAGTCCAGTAAACTTTCGCATTCGAAATACCGCTTTTGGTTTTGATGTACGCTTTTACTTCGTAAGGTGTAGCCGTATTATTTGTATCTCTCAATGCACTGTGAGAAATGAAAATAGGATCTTTCACACCAATCTCTTTCACGATACAGTGAATTGCTCCTAATGAAGGAATAATAGAATTACTGTTGATTCCCACAATGTTGTATCCGGGCATTGCTTCTCTATAAATTCTAAAAGCCGTTGTGTCGAACTGGTATTCATAAATTGGTATGATAACAGTTTTGTTAATAATAATAGAATTCGTGTACGTTCTGTAATCACCCGATGGTGGATATTGACCATTTTCAGGAGGCATTAAAATCCTGACCACCTTAAAAGGTCTTCCATAGCATGTCTGAAAATTATTTAGTATATACTGAAGATTAGCTTCTATTTGAGGACCATCAGCAACCCCGGGAGGATACTGACCAACCATCAATGTTTCTTCATCCAATAGTTTTATGTGCATGTCGATATGATGAATCACATCATAAGGGAGTGTATTCATTTTTATGTATGTGTGTAACCCCATATACTTTTTCATTATAGTGTCTATCTGTGCTTCAGTCTTACC
>JADHVP010000029.1 GCA_016783945.1 Ignavibacteria bacterium | reverse complement strand
GTTTTGAAGTTAAAGGAGCTATAATCACAGTTGCAATATTTCTATTCATTTCATCTGGAGAAATAATTACACAAGGTCGAGTCTTTTTAATTTCACTTCCCACAGTAGGATCGAGATTAACTAAATAAACTTCAAATCTTAGATAATCCATTTACCACTCCCAATCTTCTTTATCCCAGGTTGTCTGCTTGGATAATGAATCTGAGTCAAAAAGCACATCATCATTATTTTGAGACATCTTCTTGAATAAATAATCCCAATTCTCTCTACTACTTGAGATTGGTTTTATAATAATCGAATCATCTTTTAATTCGAGTTCAACTTCATCCGACAAACCACTCTGGTCTATAAAGGACTTTGGAATTCTTACCCCTCTCGAATTTCCTATTTTTACTACTTTTGTTTTCATTTTTCTTTCTATAATTATGTAGTTACAATGTAATTACATCTCACAACAGAGTCAAGATAAATTTCGTATTATAAATTATTCATTTTTCATTATCTATCCTCATCCATTCCAGAATCTCAAGACTTTTTGGTTTCTTACCATAAAAGAAATCATCCATCATTACTGCAAACTTTCGAAACACTGATGAATTACGAATTCCAGCTCTAACAAAATTGTGGAGCATATTATCAGGATGTGAATATGGGCAGACACTCATACACTTAGCACAGTCGGTTCCTGCAACACACCAGTAAGTATAACATGCTTCAGAATCAATCTTCCAGCGGCTTACTCCATTAATTTCTTTTCTACTATCGAATGAAATAGCTTTAGGAGGACAATTTACAGCACACTTCCTACACTTCTCGCAAAAATCAATCGTAGAATGTTCATAATTCCTATCATCGATAACCAAAGGTAGGTCAGTCGTTACAACGGATATTCTTACTCTCGGTCCTAGATTGGGAGTCATCAGCAAACCCATTCTGCCAATCTCACCCAATCCTGCATCTCTTGCAATCAAAGGACACAAAACCTGGTAATTCCCATCTATATGTGCACGTGCAGGATAGCCAAGATTCCTGATAAACGCTGCAACCTGAACTGCAACCGCACCCGATTCGAAATATTGCTGTGCGGATTCCATTACAGTCGGACCTGCGGGTGCACAGCCAACCTGGTACTTATCCATCTCTACTGTAAATGCAATTGCAAATTTATGATTCAATATTACCGGTTCTCCATAACTTTTGCGTCTTCCTGCATGACTGTATTTATGATATTCCTTTAATTCCGTGATACCTGTATTTAATGCACCGAGTTTTTTTGACCAGTTTTTAATGTAATTCGAAATCTTCAATGGATCAGATTCGACTTTTGTATCAGATACATCACCATCCACCAGATCATGAAAACCGCTGACCGCTATGAAACTCGCACTTGCAGAGGCAAAAGTAAAGGGATTATACATGTTTGATTCGGGAGACAATAATCCTGGCTTTGAACGAAAATTATCATCGGGTTTTTTCTTATCATGGTGATTACTGTAGTACTCATCGTATCTTTCGGTTTCCGTTTTTAAATGTCTTCTTGAAAATACTATGTCTCTTTCGTCATATTTATATTCAGGTGATTCCTTTTCTGCAACTTTAAACCTTTTTGTTGGAAAAAACAAAACAATCAAGACTAATGCTGTTAATATGATCAAAAACAAAACTGCTTCCTTTTGAAATGGAAAAGCAATAAGAGCAATCAGCAAATATGGAATCGGTAAAATAATCGCAAGTAACAATGCCCTTGAGGCAGCTTTTGATTCTTTCTCTTTCAATGAAAAGATGCTAAAGATCATCATAAAGAAAAATAGCAGCTCCCCACTGATAATCAAAATAATGTTTGAGATTGTTAATTCATTCATATAATAAAGCATTCAAGATTTTTCTAATTTATCTAATACTTGTATCTAATTAAACAATAAACGAAGTATATGATTTATATCTAATGTTTTATTAAATACTTCATTCTCATTTATATTTACATTTTAAAAATTTATGTTTAAAATAGAGCAACAGGTTCATAAAAAGAAAAATCCAAATGAAAACATTTATTATATCATTGTTCATCTCTTGCAATCTGATATTTCCAAATTCAGGTACATTAGCACAAGGGTGGGTAAATAATAACATAACTGAATACTTTGAGAAATATGTTATAATAGATATTAAATATCACGATGGTTCTTACTGGTTTTTAACAGGAAATGGATTAGTTGAGTACTCAGAAAAAAAATTTTACAAATATTTACTCAGTGAATACTCATTTGGAAAGCTTGAAAAATATTTAACAACCCACTCACGTACTAATAATATTTTCAGTTATCTTTTTACATGCGATGATACACTTTATTTGGTAGATAATGATATACACCATATATTAAAAATTTGTAAAAGAGAAATAAGTAATATCACTATTAAAGATAATAACAATCATCTATTATATAGAACATTATTAAGTATCGATATTAAAGGAAGATTATGGTTAGTTTACATAGGAAGATCTGATAAAGAAAAAATTGATTCACTATGTTACCTGGATGGTAACCGTATAAAAAATTATAAATGTTATGAAAAATTTGGCATCAAAAATATTAAATACTTTTTTATAAAAGATTCATCCAAATATATTTTATCGGAACAAATTGATGACAGCAATAGAGTGCAAATGCTTTACATTATTACTGAAGATAAATTAGTTTCTAAAAATTTTTTAGGTGGTTCCGGACTATCCTGGTCTATTGAGCATACTTATGATTCTACAAACATATTTATGCTTGATCAAGAATATAATTGTTATATAATTGACAGGGAAAATAACATAGAATATAAAAAATTAAAAATCGATAAAGGACCTTGGCTAATTTATAGTTTTATAGTATTAAATAACAAACTATATATCACATTAGACGGATTAACAGTTTATAACTTGGAAAGCAACAAGTATGAAAGTACAAAACCAGATGATTTTAACGAAATATGTCTCTCTGGTTTTGATAAAATAGTAAAAATAAAGGAAAAAGAATTATGGTTGATTTATGGTGGTGCGTATATTGTTGACAAATGTAATAGCCCTAAGTTTGGATTTGCTATATATAAAATAAAATGATTCATTAATCAATATTGATAAATTTAATTTTTAAATCGAAGCAAAGCTTCTTATACAATGCGTACCCAAATTCAATTTGGGAACGATAGCAACGATAGTATAACTTATTTTAATTAGCATACGTATTTTAAATTAACTATTGAGCATTAATTAATAATCGTTTCACAAACAATTTTCCCATGAAAAGGAAATTCATTAAATATCTGGTTCTGTTTCTCTATATCATCCTCGTTTTCTATTGCCAATTCAATCCAAGATTGATTAATTGTCTGATGATTAATTTTTCTGATATGGAAAAGATTGATCGTAACGTATATGTGTCAAAGGAAACATCGAACAGCGACAAAGAACATTTGCTCACCATAATTAACAATTCAAAAAATAGGGTTGAGAATCTCTGTGGGAGCGTTGAAGCAGACCCTGTATTTGTAATTTGTAACTCACATGAAGATTATACAAACTTTGGAATGTATAAAGTTGACGGGTTGACTGTCATATATCCTTTTGAAACATTCGTTATTATAAGTCCTGATGGTATTAACGAAAATGTTATAAGTCACGAAATTTGTCACGCAGAGCTGTATGAGCGGATTGGTTTCTTCGATGATGATGAAATTCCTTTATGGTTTCATGAAGGACTTGCCTCTTTAGTTTCTCACAACCAGCCAAAATCCTTTGATGGTATTAAGAAGATCTGGAATAAACGGTCAAAGAACGGAAGAGTTAGAATAGACCTGAACGAGATAGCTTCTTACGATGGTTTTTACGGAAGTCCGGCGATCCTGGATCTGCCATACTGGCGAGCAGCTTTAGAAGTTTCCAGGTGGTATAAAATTTCCGGAAAAGAAGGCTTGCTTGAATTAGTGACTTCCATTAAAAGTAATAAGGATTTTGAATCATCATATATCATGATAGAAGAAAAGAATCTCAAGTGAAAGGTACTCACATCTTTATAATTTCATCATTTTACAGAAAATTTCTAATTGATCTACTTGCTCTAATTTCCAATAAAACCACAAATCTCAATTTCTAAATCAAGTAATTTTTCAACTGAAATAATATTAATAACCACCTAGTGTCTCGTCAACCAATAAATGACGCAGATTACTCATGAAAAGGAATTATCAGCATATTATTAATAACTTTTTTGCCGCTAATTCGCGAATGACATTGGCGCATTCGAGGCGACATTAAATTTGTTTTCCAGACACTACAGTTTTGACACGATACTAGTAATATCTATTGATAATTATTATCCGCATTAGTCATTTTTTAGAGGAATTAGTTCAATTAGGAATTAGAGCAATTTTATAAATTAATACAACAATGAATTCCACATAAAATGAAAATTTTTAAATTATAAATCCTATATTCATAAGCAATTCAATCCTCCTTTAAAATAACAACCTTTTCTCGTAAGTTTGATGTATGTTAGTAAATAGCAAGCATTACCGTTCAATCTGGGTAAAAGATAACGACAAAAGAGTCATACAAACAATCGACCAATCGAAGCTCCCTCATTACTTTGAGATTAGCGATCTAAAGACTTCCGATGATGTCATCCATGCAATAAAGGAAATGACATTGCGGGGTGCTCCACTTATTGGTGTTGCTGCATCTTATGGAATCTATCTTGCTGCATTAGAAGCTAAAAGTGAAACAGTTGACATTGTATCGTTTGAAAAATTCGTTAATACAAAAGCTAATGAATTAAAATCTACAAGACCAACTGCGGTTAATTTATTCTGGGGAATCGATCAAACACTTAAAGCGATTTCTAAGTACAATACTATCGACGAAAAAATTAATGCTTCTTTTAATTGTGCAAATAAATTAGCAAACGATGATATCGAATCATGCAGAAAGATTGGTGGATTCGGACTCAAAATTATAGAAGATATTAAAAAATCTAAGAGCAGCGATATCGTAAATATACTCACACATTGTAACGCCGGTTGGCTTGCCTGCATAGATTATGGAACGGCAACATCCCCAATATACACTGCTCATGAAAAAGGAATTAAAGTGCACGTCTGGGTTGAAGAAACAAGACCAAGAAACCAGGGAGCAAGTCTCACAGCATGGGAACTTGGACAAACAGGAATTCCTCATACGATAATAACCGATAATGCGGGAGGTTACGTATTGCAAAAGGGTCTTGTTGATCTGGTTATAGTAGGTTCTGATAGAACTACCTGCACCGGGGATGTTTGCAACAAGATAGGAACGTACAAAACTGCACTCGCTGCAAAAGATAATGATATCCCTTTTTATGCTGCTTTTCCTTCTTCTTCAATTGACTGGACATTAAAGAATGGATTGAATGAAATTCCAATTGAAGAAAGGGATGCTGAAGAAGTAAAATTTATTCAAGGGAAATATAAAAATGAAATAGTAAAAGTTCTTTTAACACCACAAGACAGCCCTGCAAAGAATTTCGGATTCGATGTTACACCGTCAAGGCTAGTTACAGGAATTATTACAGAGAGAGGAATTTGTGAAGCGAATGAGAAAAGTATAAGAGAATTATTTCCAGAAAAGTAAATTATTATATTATCATATTTCATAAATCAAACATATAAAATTAAAAATGAACTTTGGACAATTAAGCTGGGGCAAAACAAACAGGTTAGCTCAAATTTTCAGACCTAACAAAAAGGGGGAACATCATACAGTAATGCTTGCAGTGGATCACCCTTACTTTTACGGACCAACTACCGGTTTAATCGATCCCAGAAAAACAATCCTTCCTATTGTACCTTACGCCGATGCAATCAGTCCTGCTAAAGGAACACTGGAATATTGTTTGGATCCTTTAATCCCAACACCTGTTATATTGAGAGTTACGGGTGGCAACAGTATTTTAAGGAGAGAAGAACTTTCGGATGAACATATAATAACTTCAATCGAGGAAGCACTTAAGTTAAATGCAGTGGGTGTATCGATATCTGTGTATATCGATACAGAACATCAATCTCAGACAATTAAAAACCTGGGAAAACTCGCTAACGAAGCCGGAAAATATGACCTCCTAGTTTTAGGGATTACCGCAGTTGGAGCGAAGTTAGAAGAAAAAGTCAAAGGTGAAGGAGGAAAAGGAGATAAGGATTTTGATCCCGGAAAATATTTTGCACATGCCGGTAGAATTATACAGGAGAATGGAGCAAACATTGTGAAGACATATTTCTGCGAAAACTTTGAACAGGTAAGAGAAGGTATACAGGTTCCAATCGTAATTGCGGGTGGAAAGAAAATCCCGGAAAAAGATGCACTCGAATTCACATTCAGAGCTATTCAGGCTGGAGTTGAAGGTGTTGATATGGGGAGAAATATCTTTCAGGCAGATAAACCGGTAGCAATGATACAAGCTGTTAAGTCTATCGTCCATGAGGAAAAAACCGTTGAAAAGGCTTTTGAAATTTATAATGACCTAAAACAATAGACTATGAAAGTCGGAATGTACTACAATAACAGTGACGTTCGTGTTGAAGAAATGCCTATACCAAAGGTTGGCGATAAAGACATACTGATAAAAGTTAATGTTTGTGGAATTTGCGGAAGCGATATTCTTGAGTGGTACCGGATAAAGAAAGCTCCGTTGGTATTAGGTCATGAACTTTCCGGAGAAGTAATTCAAGTTGGGAAAGATATAATAAAATTTAAACCGGGAGACAGGGTGTTTTCTACGCATCATGTACCGTGTAATGAATGTCATTACTGCTTAACAGACCATGAAACGGCTTGCGTAACATTTCAAACGAAAAATAATTTTGTTCCGGGTGGCTTTTCTGAGTATTTAAAAGTCTCCGGAAGAAGTGTTGATACAGGGACTTTACGATTACCGGATGAAGTAACTTTTGAAGAAGCCTCATTTATAGAACCGCTTGGAACTGTAGTAAGGGGATTAAGAAGACTCGAATTAAAACCCAGTGATAGTATGCTGGTTCTCGGTGCTGGAATTGCCGGTATACTAATGATAAAATTAGGAAAAGCTTTAGGAGCTGGAAGAATAATTGCAACAGATATAAACGATATTAGATTAGAAAGTGCAAAGAAATTTGGAGCAGAACATGTTTTCAATGCGAACGAAGATATCCCAAAAGCAATCAAAGAAGTAAACAGCGGTAGACTCGTCGATAAGGTTGTGATTTGTACCGGAGCGTTATCTGCTGTTAAACAAGCTTTAAAGTCAGTAGATAAAGGGGGCACAGTCATGTTCTTTGCAGTTCCTACGCCGGATGAAACCGTTGACATAGATTTTAATCCTTATTGGAGAGACGATATAAGTTTTATAACAAGTTATGGTGCTGCTCCTCAGGATAATCAGAAAGCATTAGAACTCATACGAGCAGGAAATATAAACGTAAAAGATATGATAACACACCGATTGAGTCTTGATGATATCGCAAAAGGATTTGAATTAGCAGGCAAAGGAGAAGGATTGAAAATACTGATTAAACCAAATATGAGTTAATAAATTTTATATATTCTTTTTTATAAAACAAAAAGGAATCCTGAGTATTTTTCTGGATTCCTTTTTGAATATAATATAAGAATTGAGGATTATAAAACCTCTTTTATTCTTTTAATAGCTTCTTTAATATTCTCTTGTGAGTTTGCATAGGAAAATCTTAAATACCCTTCTCCATAATCACCAAATGCTGTTCCGGATAAAGCTGCAACGTTTGCGTTATATAATATATGATCATTCAACTCTCTTGAAGTGTAACCGGTTTTTGTAATGTTTGGGAATGCATAAAATGCACCCTGCGGTTCAATACATGAAAATCCTTTAAGAGAATTAAGACCATCAACTATGACATCCCTTCTTGCCAGGAATTCCTTCTTCATTAAATCAACAGCATCCTGGGGACCTTCGAGAGCTTCAACACAAGCTTTCTGAACAAATGCATTCGTGCATGAATTGCTGTTAACCATAAGCCTCGAAATCTTTGGGGCAAGTTCTTTATTCATTACACCATAACCTATTCTCCATCCTGTCATTGCGTAATATTTTGAAAATCCGTCCAGAATAATAGTTCGATCTTTAAAACCATCGATCTGAGTTATACTGAAATGCTCACCCGAAAAAACAAACCTGCTATAAATTTCATCACTCAAAACAATTATGTCTTTATCTTTAATTAATTCAGCAATCTTTTCAATATCTTCTTTGAGAAGAATTCCGCCTGTTGGATTCTGAGGACTATTAATAATCAACAATCTTGTTTTATCAGTAATAAGATCTTTTAAATCATTCACATCAAATGAAAAATTTCTTTCCTCTTTAAGCTGAATAGGAACCGCCTTTCCTCCGACAAATTCTATCATAGATTCGTAAATAGGAAATCCCGGGTTAGGATAAATCACTTCATCACCTTCATCAATAAGCATTAATATAGAAAAGAACATTATAGGTTTTCCGCCTGGAGTTACAACAACCTCATCAGGATGGAATTCAACACCTCTTGTCTTACTCATATATTTTGCTATGGATGTTCTTAATTCTATAATGCCATTCGACGGTGTATAATGCGTATCCCCTGCATTAATAGATCGAATTGCAGCATCACATATATTCTTGGGTGTAGAAAAATCAGGTTCGCCGATTTCAAGATGAATAATATTTTTACCTTCTGCTTCTAATTGTTTGGCTTTAGCAAGGACTTCGAATGCAGTCTCAGTACCAAGCCTCGACATTCTCTCTGCAAATCTCATATTTAAATGTTTAAGATTTTCTAAAAAGTGATTTTATTTGGATTACAATGATATTCAATTTTATAAACATTTTTAAGTCAAATATTTTAATTTTTAGTGTTTATTCACAGGATTAAATTCGATAAATAATAAATGTGGGTTAACAATTACTTCTAAAAAAGAGGTAGTGGGCGATTAAGGATTCGAACCTCAGACCCCCTCGGTGTAAACGAGGTGCTCTAACCAACTGAGCTAATCGCCCAAATTTTAACAGATTCAAAAATAGATTTTTCTAAATCAAATTTCAAACCACAAAATAGATGAACGCCTTTTAAAAATCACATCTATCCAATACGTTTAAAAAGAATTTATATTGAATAGTTTATTATATTTTCAAACCACAGATTCTGTTTATGAATTTCATTTAATAACGTGAACAATTAAGATTTTAGGATTAATATTTAGCAAGTTCTTTTACTAAAATGTTTTGAGGAGCATATTGTTTTTTCAAAGAACAAATTGAGGAGATCACTTCGAAAAATCAGAAACCATGTAACACAGATTAATAATCTGTGTTACATATGTCCAAAAAAGGAAAGTCTTTAGTTAATTATTTTAATTCCCAACTCATCTTGGACAGCTACGTTTTAAAATAATAATTATGATTTGTACTCTTTACTTTTTCTATTACTTTGTATATTTTTTTTATAAATAGTATATTGAAAAAATTGAAATCATTATTAAAACTAAAGGAGTAAATGTCTTAATGTTTAAAAAATCAAGCATTATATATCTGTTTTCTGTATTAATCATTCTATTCTTAGTGTTTCAAAGTTGCAATGATAACGGCAAAAAAACTAATGGCGACTCAAAAGGAAACGCTGATCTTATCATCAAGGACGATAAAGGAGAAAAAGTTAATTTAAAACTAAGACCTAAAGTCGGAGATACACTCAGATATAAAATGATAGCAAATACATTATCTGATGAAAAAAGCCCTGCAACAAAAGATCAGGACTTACATACAGAACAATTAATGACCTATTACTATACACAAGAAGTTGCAGAAATTAGTGAAGCAGGTGTGATAACTTATAAAATGAAATATGATAGCATAAGAATAGAATCCAAAGTTTCCGCAAAAGATTCAACAATTTCCGAAGTTTATAATTCAAATGTTGAAGACTCTGTTCATGCCCTACCCGATTTTATTCAGTACAATGCACTCATAGGAGAATATTTCAAACTCAGAGTATCAGATTTAGGAGAAGTATATGATGCTTATGAACTGGAGAACATTCATGAGAAAATATTTAAAGCATTAGGTGACACTCTGACACCACAGGAAAAAGCAGCTATAAAAGAGTCTATGGGAGCAGATGCAATAAAGAGTATCATACAAAATCAATACCAGAAATTTCCTGAACACGAAGTATATAAAGACTCGAGCTGGACATTCACAAGTGAAACAAGTCTTCTCATATTCCCAATTAAAAATCTACTAAGTTATAAGTTACTGGATATAAAAGAGGAAGAAGGAAACTATATTCTTACAATAGATGCAGCCCTGGGAATTGAATTTATCAGTAAAGAGCAAAAGGAAAAAGGTCTTACTATAAAACTTACTAATTCAAACACGGGTGGTAAAGGGACAGTGTCCTTTAACCTCTCAAGAGGTTGTATAGTGAAAAAAGAAACCAGCACAAATATTGATTTGGATATGAAATTATCTGCTCAAGGTCAAAGTGCAAATTCATTGCAGAAGCTAACGACTTCATTAACTGTTGAATTGCTTTAGGTAGAAAGTATTAGTGCAATAATGTAATTTTAAAATAATGTCCTTACGACATGAAAGATGTAATTGTCATAGAGCATCCGCTTGTCCAGCATTATCTTTCTATTTTAAGAGATAAGTACACAGGTAAAACAATTTTTAAATATTCTCTCTCGAAAAGATATCGTATTTACTTGTAAGCTATATTTATTCGACTTTAAGGCTGAAAGATATTAGGAAAAGTACAATTTGAATATCTATATATAATCTATAACCTGCTTATTACAGGTGTAAAAATGTATTCTGAACTTTGTAAGGGAAATGTTAAGTAATTATTACAAAAAAAAGCTCGATTCACTTCTACAGGAATGTAGGATTAATTTGCCGGCTTCTAAGATCGATGATAAGCTTATCTCACATGCTTTTTTGTTTGCACTAGAAGCCCATAAGTTAGACAAAAGAGCTTCGGGAGAACCCTACTTTTCACACCCTTATGAAGTTGCCAAAATTATAGCTAACGAAATTCCTCTTGATGACATATCAGTCGCATCAGCCCTATTGCATGATGTAATAGAAGATACAAAATTCACAGTGAAAGATATAAAAGCCGAATTCGGAGATGAAGTTGCCGAAATAGTTGACGGTGCAACAAAGATAGACAGTGCCCTCGAAAACTTCGAATGGAATCAGGTCGAATCTTATAAGAAGATGCTTCTCTCCATGACTTCAGATCTGCGGGTAATTCTGGTAAAATTCGCCGACAGGCTTCATAATCTAAGAACTCTTGAATTCCTTCCGGATTCGAAGAGGATCAGGTTAGCACAGGAAACACTTGAAATTTATTCTCCGTTTGCACATCGTTTCGGTCTTTCAAATGTAAAGACTGAATTAGAGGATCTTTCATTCAAATACCTTAACAGGAAAGAATACGATGCAATTGCGGATAAGTTAAAGGAAAAGAGAAAAGGCAGAGAAAAATTTATAAAAAAATTCATAGCTCCTATAGAAGAAGAATTAAATGAAGGTAACTTCAAATATGATATTTCAGGAAGAGCAAAACACATATACAGTATCTTTAATAAAATTGAAAACAGGAATAAATCCTTCGATGAAATTTATGATCTTTTCGCAATAAGAATTATTCTGGATACAAATAATAAAAACGATTGCTTTTCTGTATATGGTATTTGTTCGGAGATTTATATTCCTGTTCCCGAAAGATTCAAAGATTATATATCATTACCAAAGCAGAACGGTTATCAATCCATTCATACAACTCTCGTTAGTAAAGAAGGAAGAATGGTTGAGGTTCAGATAAGAACAAGAGAAATGCACGAGGTTGCTGAGAAAGGGATTGCTGCACACTGGAAGTACAAAGAGAATACCGGGATAAATGATAAAAAAATGGAAGACTGGATGAAGTGGATTCGTGAGACCTTTGAAAATATTAGCAAAGAAGATGATACATCCAAACAGGTAATCGAAAGATTAAAACTTAACTTATTCCAGGATGAAATATATTGCTTCACTCCTAAGGGAGAATTAAAAGTTTTGCCTGCTGGTGCAACTGCTGTGGATTTTGCTTTTGCAATTCATACAGAAGTAGGTATGAAATGCATTGGTGCAAAAGTTAATGGGAAAATTATAGCACTCGATAATCATCTTAAAAGCGGTAGTCAAGTTGAAATAATCACTTCCAAGAATCAGATTCCGAAAACCGACTGGGAAAATTTTGTCGTGACGCATAAAGCAAAATCGGATATCAGGAAATACTTTAACGCAGAAAAGAGAAAATTAGTGGAAATTGGTCGGGAATATTTTTACAAAAAAGTGAAAAAAAACAAAATTCACATTAATGAAGACTCTCTTCAAAAATTAATACACAAATTAAAACTAAAGGATACAAACAATTTCTACTTTGAAACTGGAAAAGATACAAAAAATGCCGATAATGTAATTGACATCCTTATAGATAAAAGTAAGATGAAACTGATCGAGCAAAGCAACGTTCAGCAAACAGAACAAAAAGCTACAATAGAATCGAGCGGTGTTTTATCATTTGATAAATTTGCTGAAGATGCAAGATCATCTATTGAGACAATTTCTCTTGGGAAAGGTGTGAACGAAGCTGAGATCAAAGGATTAAAATATGACTTTGCTAAATGCTGCAATCCTATCCCGGGCGATGAGGTAATCGGATTTATTACACAAACTCAGGGAGTTAAAATTCATAGAAGAAGCTGTAAAAACATCGTGAATCTCTTTTTACTAAACCCGAATAAAATTGTCGAAATAAACTGGGGTAAAGCAGGAAGCGGTGAATTTACGGGTGGTATTAAGATTATTGGAGAAGACAGACCAGGCATGTTGAATGATTTAACAAAAACTATATCCAAAAGCTTTAAAATTAATATCAAGAGTGTGAATATACACACTAAAGGATCGATGTTCGAAGGCACCCTAATACTTTATGTCGAAAACCTCAAACAGCTAAACGAAATAATCGAAAAAATCAACAAACAAGAAGGAGTGTTTAGCGCAACAAGATACGAGGTATAAGATTCTTTTCTATTCAGGTTTTAACTCTTCACAAATCACAACAGCACACGCATACTCATCAGTGTGTGATATACTTACATCAAACTTATATTTTGTATAATCGCTCTCAACAGTGTGATTAATATATGGTTTTCCTCTCCTGTCATTTAATATCTCAATATCTTTCCACCTAAAGTCTTTTGATATGCCCGTACCAATTGATTTCGAATAAGCTTCTTTAGAGGCAAACCTTCCTGCAAAGTGTAAATCGGGTTTAGAAAATGATTTACAATATTTAATTTCGCTCTCTGTTAAAATACGATTAAAAAACCTATCGCCATACTTTTCAATTATTTTTTTTATTCTCTTAACTTCAATTATATCGATACCAACACCTTTTACCATAATCTGACTATAGTTTGTTCTCTTTCTTAACGATATCAATTAATTCAGAAATGGAGTTTATATCGTAGTCGGACTTCGGGTTTATGGTATTGAACGTATCACCGTATCTTGCAAAGACTGTTTTCATTCCCACGGCTCTTGCGCCAACCATATCCCTTTCTGCCCAGTCACCAATCATCAAACACTCTTCAGCTTTCAGATTCAGTTTTTCTAAAGCCAAATTAAAAGGAACCGGTGAAGGCTTTTTCTCGTGAGAATCATCGAAAGTTATTACAACATCGAATAAATGATGAAAATTTATGTAAGACAATCTTAACCAAGCCTCTCTTGCGGGGGCATCAGAAACGACGGCAAGTTTTAAACCCATTTTGATTAACTCTATCAACGTATGAAATACTTTAGGGTAAGGTTTCAAAGCTGCTTCTCTCGCTTTCCTGTAAGCAACTACACCCGAAGAAATAATTTCCTGATCCACACTCCCATAAACATCCTTTAAAAGATGATCAAACACTGTTTGATACTCGATCCCTTCTCTACTGTAAATATCATTAATTCTTTTGATAGCATCGTCATGTGCAAGGTCAAGCCCAGCGTCAATCATAGCATGAACTGCGGCATCAACTGCTCTTTCCTTTAGTAACATAAAATCGACTAACGTATTGTCTAAATCAAATATTAAAGCCTTAATCATTTAAATATAATTTTTTAGAAGGTATGTTTCGTAATTCAATATTACAAATATATAAAAATTAAGTTTTACTTAAAGTATTTATTATAAATTTTCAAAAAATCACTCACAAGAAAAAACGAACCCGTAATTAATATAAGATCGCTTTTATTCGAAATATCTTTTGCATATAGAAATGCTTCCTTTACGTTCTCTTTAATTACAAAATTTTCTTTACGCTTAGCAACTTTATATAACTCCGTAGGTTCCAGTGCTCTTTTATATTGTGGTTTTGTTAAAACAACCTGTGTATTCAGTTTTTCAATTTCTTTCAAACACTTTTTATATTCTTTCTCTTTCATTAAAGCAAAAATAATAACAAGTCGATCATAGGTAAAATGTTTTAAGTTGCATTCGATGTTTGACAAACTTTCTAAATTATGCGACACATCAATTACTATAGATGGTTTTACACTTATTAATTGAAACCGTCCATAGAATTTAGAATTTTCCACAACATTATTAAAACCAATGTGAAGAATTGCATCAGAAAACTTTATACCTTCTTTTTCTGTAATTTGATTTAAAGCAGCTAATGAAGTGCATATATTTTTTGTTTGATATTCACCGACTAATGAACATTTAACAGCATTTAACGCTCTTTCCTTTGATTTGATACTAAAAAGAAATCCATTTTCATTCTTCTTATACATTTCAATTTCAAATAATGAAGGAGCAAAAAGCAGCTTCGAGTTTTTACTTTTACATTTATCTGTGAATACATTTTTCACTATGTTATTTACATGACCAAGCACACATGGCACGTTCCTCTTTATAATACCGGCTTTTTCTCCTGCTATACTTTTTATTGTATTTCCCAGAAATTCAGTATGATCAATTGATATACCCGTAACAATCGTCAACATCGGTTTCAGAACATTAGTTGAATCTAACCTGCCGCCCAATCCGGTTTCTACTATCGCATACTTCACTTTGCAAACACGGAAATACTCAAACGCAAGAGCCGTTGAGATTTCATAAAAACTCGGCTTTATATCTTCTATCAAATTGAAAAGCCTGTTTGTGAAATCTATGATAAAATTTTTGCTAATCATTTTTCCATTTACAAGAATTCTTTCTCTGAAATCAAGTATATGCGGAGAAGTGTATAAACCGGTTCTTAATCCTTTTTCAATTAATACAGAATTTAGAAAAGCAGCTACAGAACCTTTACCATTAGTACCTGCGATATGTATTGATTTGAACTTTTTGTGAGGATTGTCTAAATGTTTTAAAATAGTTCTTGTATTTTTCAAATCATATTTGATGCCAGCGCGTTCTAAGTCAAACAGATAACTGATACAATCTTTATAATTCTTGAACTTATTTTTCAAACTTCTTTAAAATTTTAAAGACTCAATTTAGCTTAATTAATTTGATATAGAAATGAAAATATCTTCAATAGTTCAATCCATTCTGTACAATTAATAATTCATAATTTTAAAATAACTTCATACAAAATATGAATATTTTTAAGTAATTTGACAGGAATATCTTAAAATAAAATACATTTGAAAAAAATCTTGTCTGTTGTTGGAGCCAGACCTAATTTTATGAAAATGGCTCCAATCCATAAAGAACTACTTAAACATAAGTTAAAAATAACACACAAAATAGTCCACACAGGTCAGCATTACGACAAGAAGATGTCTGACGTCTTTTTCAAAGAGCTTGAGCTTCCAAAGCCTCACATTTATCTTGGAGTCGGTTCGGAATCACACTCGGTACAAACAGCAAAGATAATGATGGAATTCGAAAAGGTTGTTTTGAAAGAAAAACCTGATCTCGTCATTGTATATGGTGATGTAAATTCAACCGTAGCTGCCGGTTTGGTTTGTTCCAAAATCTTAATCAACAATCCTGATGCTAAAAGTACGGGCAAACTAAAGAAACCAATTCCTTTAGCTCATATAGAATCAGGACTTCGCAGTTTCGACCGCAACATGCCGGAAGAGATTAACCGTATTCTAACCGATAACATTGCTGAATTTTTATTTGTCACAGAAAAGAGCGGTATGGAAAATCTTTTAAAGGATGGATTTGATAGGAAACAGATTTTCTTTGTGGGAAATACAATGTTAGACTCATTGAAATTCTATTTAAAAAAAGCGAGTAAATCTGACATTTTAAAAGAACTTTGTATTTCTAAGAAAAACTATATATTGGTGACTTTGCACAGACCCTCGAATGTAGATACCAAAGATAACTTCAAGAAAATTTTAGAAATATTCAGAGATATAAACAGAATCAATCCGGAGTTGGATATTGTTTTCCCCATTCATCCGAGAACTATGAAAATGTTGAAGAAGTTTAGACTGACTGCTCAAATGGAATCACTTAACAACCTTATTATTACAGAACCCTTTGGCTATTTGGATTTTCTAAAACTAATGATGGAATCTAAAATTGTATTAACAGATTCAGGCGGTATTCAGGAAGAAACAACATTTTTAAAAATCCCGTGCATTACATTAAGAGAAAACACTGAAAGACCGGTAACGGTATCTGAAGGAACAAATGAAGTTTGCGGATTAAACAGACAAATAATTCGAAACCAAATAAGAAAAATTGAATCGGGAAAATTTAAAAAAGGGAAAGTACCAAAGTTGTGGGATGGAGAAACAGCCAGTCGTATTGTGAAAATATTGTTAAGCAAGATTTAAGAAAAAATATTGACAAACAATAGAATAACAAATATTATAAAGAAACTCGAAGACCATTCAGTAATATCTAAATCGGAAAATAAAAACTCTTCGCCAACAATCCTCGACATTCTGATAGCAACAAAACTTTCTCAAAACACAACGGATAAAACGTCATACAAGGCTTTCATGAATTTAAAGGAAAACTTTAAAACGTGGGAAGAACTCATAGAAGCACCTCTGCAAAAGATTAAAAATGCTATCAAAGTTTGCGGGCTTGCTAATACAAAAGCCAGACAAATTAAACAAATGTTGAAGGAAATGAAAAAGAAGTATGGAAATCTTGACCTTTCATTCCTGAAAAAAATGGATAATGAGAAAATCTATGAAGAGCTTTTACAATATAATGGAATTGGAGTTAAAACAGTCTCCTGCGTACTTGCATTCTCGTTAGACAGAGATGCTTTCCCGGTTGATACACATGTTCATAGAGTATTAAACAGATTAGGAATCGTAAATACCAAAACTGCGGAGCAAACATTTGAGACAGCCTCAAAGAAAGTTCCAAAAGAAAAACAGACAGCATTTCATACAAATCTCATCAAGTTCGGAAGAAACATCTGTAAAGCAAACAAGCCTCTTTGCAATCTATGCTTTCTATATCGTTATTGCAGTTATGAGTACAAAAATTTATATAAAGACAAGACGTCCTCAATAAAAAAAGAGAATAACTTCATTATTCTCGAAAACGTGTAAATATTTGACCTTAAAAAAAGATAAAATAGAAAAGATTCTAATTATAAAATTTGGAGGAATGGGTGATTTGCTTTTATCCACTCCCGTCCTGCCAAACCTAAGAGAATACTTCCCGAATGCCACGATACATTTCCTTACTCTGAGGAGAAGCCGCGATATTTTAATGGACAATCAATATATATCGAGAGTTATAACCTATGACCCTAAAGAAGATAAAGCTTTTTTTACTATTAAAAATATCAGAAAGCAAAAGTACGATCTCGTAATAGACCTATTCTGTAATCCAAGAACTGCGTTAATAACTTTTTGTAGTGGTGCAAAATACCGTTTTGGTTTTGATTTCAGGGGACGCAGTTATGCATACAATATAAAAATGAAAGGCAGGGGTGGGATAGTACATAATGTAGAATTCAATTTAGATTCATTACGAAAGCTTGATATACCAATAACCTCGAATAAGCTAAATATTTCCGTAACAGTTGTGCACGAAGAGTTTGCAAACGAATTTATAGAAAAATATAAAATAGACTCGAAAAACATTTTTGCAATTTCATTGACAGGAAACTGGGAAGCAAAAAAATATAAAACTCAAGACTACATTGAGCTTATCGAAAGAATTAACAAAAAATACAATGTGAACTTCATACTTATATGGGGTAACAAAAATGAAAAAGTTGAATGTGAGAAAATACATAATGTTCACAAGCACAATTCATTCGTTATCCCTGACAGCCCGATAAGATATTTAGGAGCGATTATAAAAAAATGTGATTTGTTAATCGGAAATGATTCGGGTCCTATGCACATCGCTGTCGCACAGGGAATACCGGTATTAGGAATCTACGGTCCGACAAATCCAGCATTACAAGGTCCATACGGTGAAAATAATTTAACTATTGTTAATAATAATATCGATTGTTTGTGCTGTAATCTGCTTGATTGCGACATCGGAAATATCTGTATGGCCGAATTGTCAAAAGATTCTATTATGGAAAAGCTGAATGAATTAATAAGAATAAATAATCTAAAAATTTCATTAAATTAAGAACTAAAAAATTCATATTAAGAAAGGTTTACTTGTGAATCAAAAAATTCAAAATTCCGGGAGTGGAATTAATAACGAAGTGAAATCTGATAAAATGCCAAAGGGCATTCCATATATCATTGGAAACGAGTTGGCAGAAAGATTTAGTTACTATGGAATGAAAACTATCCTTGTTGTTTTCATGACACAATACATAATGAACCAGTCAGGAGCAGTAGACCCTATGGATGATACTGAAGCAAAGACCTGGTTTCATTTGTTTAGTATGGCTAACTACTTCTTTCCGATAATAGGTGCAATTGTGTCTGATATGTTCTTCGGGAAATATAAGACAATTATTATCGTATCTCTTCTTTATTGTTTAGGTCACGTTGCTCTCGCTGTTGACGATACAAGAATCGGGTTGTCTATCGGTTTAACATTAATCGCAATCGGTTCAGGAGGTATAAAACCATGCGTCTCAGCTCACGTCGGTGATCAATTCGAAAAGAAGAATAAACACTTATTAGAAAAGATCTTCAGCATTTTTTATTTTTCGATAAATCTTGGTGCTGCGGCTTCTTCCCTCTTAACTCCAATTTTACTTGATCAATTCGGACCCCACGTAGCTTTTGGTGTTCCTGGTTTATTGATGTTTATAGCGACATTTGTTTTCTGGCTGGGAAGAAAAGTATTCGTTGCAATACCGCCTGTAGGAGTGAAGCAGTATAAAAAAGACATATTCAGCCCGAGAGGTAAAAAAGCAATTCTAAATCTGGGCGTTATGTATATTTTCATTGCTGTTTTCTGGTCATTGTTTGACCAGACCGGTTCATCGTGGGTGCTCCAGGCTGAGCAGATGGATAAGTTCGTCAACCTTGGATTTGTAAAATTTGAGCTGCTGGCATCTCAAATTCAAGCAATTAATCCTTTGCTTATTATGATTTTCATCCCGCTTTTTACTTACTGGTTGTATCCTTTCTTAAACAAATATTTTAACTTAACTCCTTTAAGAAAAATCAGTATAGGATTATTCATTGCAGGTTTTTCTTTTGCAATACTTGCAGTTGCGGAATCGAGAATTCAGGCAGGTGCTGAAGTAAGTATAATCTGGCAATTGATTGCGTATGTTGTACTAACAGCAGCCGAAATGATGGTTTCAATAACAGGACTTGAGTTTTCTTATACTCAGGCACCGAATAGTATGAAATCATTTGTAATGGGGTTGTGGCTTCTTTCTGTTTCGTTTGGTAATTTATTCGCAGCACTTGTAAACAATGCAATCGATCCAGTTTCTAAATATATCTCATTATGGGGATTATCATTTAGTTTAGAAGGTTCAAAATACTTCTGGTTTTTTGCAATAATTATGTTCTTCACCGCCGTTATATTTGTTTTTGTTGCGATGCGATATAAAGTTGAAAGTTATATTCAAACGAGAGATGCTTTACCAAGTCCATTGTTAACTGAAAATTAATTCTAAACGTCTTGGGAAAAAGAATCCTGATCGTTAGAACTGACAGAGTCGGGGATGTTGTTATGATTACCCCGATAGTTAGAGAAATAAAGAAAACATTTCCCGACTCTTTCATTGCAACTCTTACACAACCATACACATCAAAAATTCTTATTAATAATCCTTATGTGGATAAGATTCTCACGGATGATCTCAAAAAGGATACTTTTTGGAAAGTAGTAAAGAAGTTAAGAAAACTTAAATTTACAGATGGTCTTTTAGTGATGCCCAGGGAAAGGGCGGCTTATCAAATGTTTCTTGCAGGTGTTAAAAACAGGATTGGAGTCGGGCATAAACTTTACGAAGTAATCACTCTTATGAAAAGTGTATCAAGAAATAAATATATTCCACTGAGACATGAGGCAGACTACTCTATGGATTTGGCTCGGAAAATAGGAATTAAATCAAACAACTTATCTCCCGAAATATTCCCCACTGAAAATGAAATTTTATGGGGGAAGGAATTTTTGGAAAACATAAATGTGCATTATTATGATTTTAATATTATTATTCATATAGGATCGGGAGATTCTTCGCCAAATTGGAGTGAAGACAAATATTTTGAATTGATAAAAAATATCTTAAGAGAACATAACCAAAAACATTTGAAAATATTGTTGACAGCCAGGGAAATGAGTTCGATATTCCTGGGAAAAATAGATCAGCTAAATGAAGGTAGAATCGTTAACATTTCCGGAAAAGTTGATGATCTGAGAGATTTGATCAAAATAATATCAAATGTAAATCTACTGGTCACTTCTTCAACAGGACCTATCCATCTTGCATCGGCTTTAGGAATAAAAACAATTGGATTGTACTGTAAACGCCCTATGGACTGTACAAAAAAATGGGGAGCCCTTGGCATAAATGCAATTAACATTGAGGTTAGCAAAGAACATTGTGATAATCATTGTAGTGAAGATAAAAAAAAATGCGATATTGAAAACGGAATAGAAATGAACGAAATTACAGAATTAATTAAGATGGAAATCACTAATTAAATAAAAATTAAAAATACTTTTACTATATATTCTTTATTTCACTAAGTATAAATTGCACAAATAATTAAATTGAATAAAAAAAGCTATTTTGATATTTTAAGTTTCCTCAAAATATAATTCTTCAAACAAATAAATTATGTCATCTCTAATAATTTTTGCAGGCAGGTCATCTAACTATTTAGGACAAAAGATAACAAAAAAGTTAGACATAGATTTAGGTGAATGTGATTTTAAGACTTTTTCAGACGGTGAAATTTGGATAAAATACAACCAGAATATTCGAGGATGTGATATATACATAATACAGTCAACCTTCGCTCCTGCAGATAATTTATTGGAACTTCTTATTATGATAGATGCTGCAAAAAGAGCATCTGCAAGAAGAATTAATGCAGTAATACCATACTTCGGTTATGCAAGACAGGATAGAAAAGATCAACCGAGAGTATCTGTTACAGCAAAATTAGTTGCAAACTTGATTACCAAAGCAGGTGCAGACAGGATTATTACTATGGATCTCCATGCAGCTCAGATTCAAGGTTTTTTTGACATACCTGTTGATCATCTTTACGGTTCTGCTGTTCTTATGAAGCATTTCAAAAAAATGGACATAGATAATTTAGCAATTGCATCTCCCGATGTAGGTGGTATTAAAATGGCAAGAGCTTATGCAAAGAGATTAAATGCCGAGCTTATCCTTATCGATAAAAGACGACCAAAACCTAACGAAGCAAAGGTTATGAATATTATTGGAGATGCAACCAATAAAAACGTGCTAATTATTGATGATATAATTGATACGGGAGGTTCTTTTGTAAATGCTGTTGAAGCCTTAAAAAACGGAGGAGCAAAAGATATTTACGGTTCGTGTACACATGCAGTACTTTCAGGAACAGCTATAGATAAAATAAATAATTCACCGATTAAGAAATTATATATTTCTGATACATTACCCTTAAAAGTAACTTCTCCAAAAATAGAGGTGAAATCGGTTGCAAAAATATTCGCTGAAGCAATTATCAGAACAAATAAAAATGAATCTATTAGTTCATTGTTTGATATTGAATAATTTTGTCTGATGAAACTTGATTCTTATTTTAAAGGTTTTAGAATTTAAAAAAGTTATAAGATATATTGAGGGAATAAGCATAATCTTATTCCCTGCTTTATTTGTAAAGCATATATAAATAAATAAAAAATACTAAAGTCATTATTTAGAAATTTGCAAAAGAAAGATTCAATAAGATTTCCTGTTCAAGAAAGAATTCGAAAACCCGAATGGCTTAAGGTTAAATTGCCATCAGGTAAAAACTATGTTGATCTTAAAAAATTAGTATTAAAAAATACTCTCAACACAGTTTGCGAAGATGCCCGATGTCCGAATATCGCTGAATGCTGGGAAAGAAAGACTGCAACATTCATGATACTCGGAGATGTATGTACAAGAAGCTGTGGTTTTTGTTCTGTCAAAACGGGAAAGCCCGAACCTCTTGATTGGGGTGAACCGGACAGAGTTGGTGATGTGGTCTTGAAATTAGAGCTTAATCATGCAGTGATTACTTCGGTAAACAGAGATGAACTTGAAAACGGAGGTGCTGAAATTTATGCTTTGACGATAAAAAAAATAAAAGAAAAAAATCCTCATTGCAGAATAGAAGTACTTATACCAGATTTTTGTGGTAACTGGGACGCATTACGAATTGTGCTTGATGCAAAACCCGACATACTGAACCACAACATAGAAACTGTTCCCAGATTATACAAGCTAGTAAGACCTCAGGCAAAATATGAAAGGACTTTGGAACTTCTGAAAATTTCAAAAGTTCAAAACCTAACAACGAAGAGTGGGTTTATGGTTGGATTAGGAGAAGAAGATGATGAAGTTTATGACATAATGAATGACTTAAGAAAAGTTGACTGTAATATTTTAACAATAGGGCAATATCTCCAACCAACCAATAATCATCTTCCAGTTACACGTTACGTTACACCAGAAACATTTAAAGATTATAAAAAAATTGGACTGGAAATGGGATTTAAACATGTTGAATCTGGAGCACTTGTGAGAAGCAGTTATCATGCTGACAAACAATTTACCTAAAAAAAACTTTTAAATTCATAAACGTAGAAATAATATTAAAAGAAATTCAAAATGACAATCAAATTCTTAACTTTTATTCTAGTAACGATTTTATTTACACTCTCTTTTTCTACGAATATATATTCAGATGATGTTGCTGATACAAAATACTGGATTTATTTTGTTGATAAAGGGAAATTCAAACCTAATGATAAAATTACAAAAAAATCAGAAGCATACAAAATAGGGAAAGAACTGCTTACTGAGAGAGCTATAAAAAGAAGATTGAAAGTATTAAACGAAGATAACTTAATCGACTTTGCTGACCTGCCTTTGAATGAGAGCTACGTTAATGAAATTGAAAAGTTAGGAATTGAACTTATTGCAACATCAAGATGGCTTAGCGGAGTAAGTGCTTACTTGACTAAAAGACAATTGGAAAAAGTTAAAAATTTGGATTTCGTTTCACAGATCCAGGTTGTTAATAAATTGTATAAGCAAGAGATTTTAAGTTATATACCTTATGAACATGGAGACAATTATAACAACATACTATTTGAAAGTAATAGTGAGTCTTCGGATACAAACAATGTTTATGATTATGGAAAATCATATAATCAAATGGAGCAAATAGATGTTCCAAAAGTCCACAACATGAACATAACAGGTGAAGGTGTTTTAATTGCGAGTTTGGATGATGGCTTTGACTGGAGAAACCATGAAGCACTTAAGAATTTAAAAATACTTGATGAATATGATTTTATTAACAAGGATGGAAACACATTTCCGGAAGAAAATCAAAAATATGAAGACTCAGATTATCAGGGAGGACATGGTACAGCAACCCTCTCCTCGCTTGCTGGTTTCAAAGAAGGGAAATTAATAGGACCAGCATTCAACTCAGAATTCATTCTTGCAAAATCTGAATATATAACCACAGAAACACCTATGGAAGAAGATTTCTGGTTAGAAGCCGCAGAATGGGTTGAGGCAAAAGGTGTTGATATTATCACAAGTTCGCTTATTTACAAAGATTACGATGATCCCTATATAGCAAATTCGTATACATATGAGAATTATGATGGCAACACAGCAGTAACAACGATCGCAGGAGATAGAGCAGCATATCTTGGTATAGTTGTTTTAAATGCGATGGGAAATTACTATCAAACTGCAATTCCTTCCTTAGGGTCAGCTGCAGACGGTGATTCAATAATATCAGTTGGAGCTGTAATGTTTAACGGAAATATTGCAGGATTCAGTTCGAATGGTCCAACGAGCGACGGGAGAATAAAACCCGATGTAGTTGCACAAGGAGTATCAGTTTATGTAGCTTCAATAAAGACTAATTTCACAAAAGCTAATTCATACGAATTTTCGGGAGGAACATCTTTTTCTACACCTATAACTGCCGGGGTATGCGCCTTGATTCTTTCGGTGCATCCTGAATTAACTCCAATGGAAGTTAAAGATGCTTTAAGAAACACCGCAAGCTTATCTAACAATCCAAATAACATTATGGGATGGGGAATCATTAATGCTTACAATGCAATATTATTTCATGGTATGGCTTGGAGTAATCGAACAAGTTTTATATCTAAAGGAAATGATATTATTATCTCAACACACCTTGCATCAAAAAACCTGATTGATTTGAACTCCGTTCGTGTTTATTATTCTATCGATAATGAGAATAGTTTTAAAGATGTTAAGTTGAACTTGTTTGAAAGCAACAATGATGGAAACAACTCTGGAGAATATTCCGCTGTATTAGATGATGTCTCGGAAAATAGTGAAGTTGTTTATTATTTTTATGCTAAAGATTTCAGTGGAATTGAATCTTATTATCCTAAAGATGCTCCCAATAACTATTTGGTTTGGAATTAGGAGTTTTATATAGAATAGAGTAATCTTAAGAATTGATAGAGATATCTAGATCGTATTAAACTACTTATCACCGTAAACTTCTTTCTCTGTAATTTCGCATAATATATGACCTACGGTGATATGACCTTCTTGAATCCTCTGGACATTTTCGGAAGGAATACAAATTGAGTAATCACACTCTGCTATAAGTTTTCCACCTGTATTTCCCAATAATCCAACAGTTATTAATTTTTTCTCTTTAGCTTTACGCATAGCAAGTATTACGTTCTGCGAATTTCCACTGGTTGAAATCCCGATCAAAACATCACCTTCATTGCCAATACCCTCGACACTCCGTGCGAACACATTATCGAATCCAATATCATTTCCACCCGCTGTTAGATTTGAACTATCCGTAGTCAAAGCAATTGCCCCGATCGCAGGTCTATCTAAATCGTGAGACAATCGAATCATAAACTCAGTAGCTATATGCTGTGAATCAGCCGCACTGCCGCCATTACCACAAAATAAAATCTTTCTCGACTTACGAACAGCCTTCACTAATACATCAGCAACTTTTTCAATATCCTCTTTGCATGTTTCTAAAATCTTTAATTTAACATCGGAACTTTCTTTTAATGAATCCAAAATAAAACTGCTTCTATTAAACATAACTTGAAGATTAATTATTAGATATGTGATTAACTATTTTTTTTGTTGTACCAAGTGTGTTTTCGAATACTTTCTTGTTTCTCCTCCCAATTTTTTCCCTTAATGAAGGATTACTCATTATGTCTCTGAAATTCTTGTAAAAATGTTTTTGATCTTTGACTAACATACCACCACCGGATTTAAGTAATATTTCATCTTCGTCTGAATTTTTCACATCATTCGCAAAAAAAACCGGCATGTTAAACACTGCTGGTTCCAAAACATTATGTAGACCAGACCTAAATCCACCTCCCACATAACTCATGTATGCAATCGAATATAAATTAATTAATTTCCCAATACAATCAACTATTATAAGATTCTCACCATTATAACTTGATATATCAGATAAACGCAGTGATTTCAAATTTTTATATTTAGTTTTAATATTTTTTTCTATTATAGCTATCTTAGTTTCTTTTGGTTCATGCGGTACTAAAAATGTAAGTATATCTCTATCAAATTCAATCGACTCATTTACAACTGGTAAAACTACTTCCTCGTCCTCCTTCCATGAACTGCCAATTACGAATACTTTCCTGTCTTTTATAATCTCTTCGTTAATAACATCATTCTTAACAATGTCTTGTGAAGCTTGAAAAACTCTTTCGAATTTTGAATCCCCTACTCTGATTATCTCAGAATTTAAACTGTTCAATTTCTTTTTATAATTAATCTCATCCTCATCATCAATTACAAAAATTTTATTAATCATACCGTATAAGTTTTTTTTGAATGAACTTGCTAACGGCATTTTCCAAAAGATATCTTTCTCATCATATCTTGCATTCGCCAATATAGTTTTTATATTTTTTCTCCTGGCACTATAAAGGAAATTAAACCATAGATCATATCTTATTAAAATAATGTATTCAGGATTAATTGCATCTAAAAACTTCTTTGTTTTAAATACTGAATCAAATGGTAAATATATTTTCAACGAGTTTTGATATGGTATCTTCGAATTTTCATAACCGGACGGGGAAAAGAATGTGTGTATTATATTAAAATTTAACTTATGGAATTCTTCAACTATAGGAAGGGATTGCTGATATTCACCTAATGAAGACGAATGAATTATTATGCTCTTTTTTTCATTGTTAATATTTTTCAAGAAATTGTTTAGCTCACCGAAAACATGAGCTCTTCCTGAAAGTCCTCGTCTAACCTTTAAGTTAATCAAACCATAACTGTGAAATAACAACCATAATGCAGGAATGCAAATAGCATTATAAACAAAAAACCAAAATTTAAGCATAATAGATAAAGAAGATTAGACTTCCATTATTTCTTTCTCTTTTAAAACAAGAAGTTCATCGATTTCTTTGATTTTCTCATCGGTTAATTTTTGAACTTCTGTTTCTGCATGTTTCCTGTTGTCTTCAGAAATATGTTCTTCTTTTTCGGTTTTTTTCAACTGATCAATTTCAATTCTCCTGATGTTTCTGATGGAAACCCTGCCTTCTTCCGCAAATTTTTTTACGAGCTTAACAATCTCTTTTCTTCGTTCTTCATTAAGCGCAGGTATTGGAATTCTAAGTAACACACCATCATTCTGTGGATTAAGACCTAAGTTAGAATTGAGAATTGCTTTTTCGATACCTTGTATTGCGGACT
>JADHVP010000028.1 GCA_016783945.1 Ignavibacteria bacterium | reverse complement strand
ACGATGCAAAATGGGATGGGCTGAAAGGATATTTAACCAACACCAACTTGTCAAAAGAAGAAGTCATAGCGCAATACAAACAGCTATGGCATATTGAAAAAACATTCCGTATATCCAAAACAGATTTACGCATACGTCCCATCTTTCATTATTTAAAACGCAGAATAGAAGCACATGTTTGTATCTCCTTTGCAGCATGTGTCGTTTACAAAGAACTTGAGCGACAGCTAAAAAACAAGAAATCAGAGTTGAGTCCCGAAAAAGCCATTGACATATTAAAAACCATTTATGCTCTTACAGTCATTACGCCTTATTCAAAATCAAGCTACACAAGACTTTTGATTAAAAATGATGAGCAAGCGCAATTATTAAAATTATTTGAAATTAATTTTGGGTGTCCCAGTGCGTAAGTCAGGTGGTGACAAGAGCCCGCACAAGAAACGTCGGTTGGAGAATCGATTATTTTATGGTCTCGGAAGATTTAGTTCCAAAAGTAAAGGCTTCGGATATCTATACAAAAGTCATGGGAAGCGACCATTGCCCAATTTCAATTGAACTGGAAATTTAATTTAATAACTTTGAAAGCAATCATACTGAAAAAAAACGGTCTTGCCGAAAGTTTAATCGAAAATCTCATTGTTGATGAATTACCTAAACCGGAAATTGATGACAATGAAGTTCTAATAAAAATTCATTATGCTGCACTTAATCATCGTGACCTTTGGATAGCAAAAGGACTCTATGCTGGAATTAAAATTCCGATTGTACTTGGTTCGGATGGTTCAGGGACAATTAACAAACTTGGAAAAAACGTTGATGATTTCAATATAGGTGATAAAGTAATAATTAATCCAAGCATAAATTGGGGTGATGATGAATCTTTTCAATCGGAGGAATACCGAATACTCGGGATGCCGGAAAACGGAACGCTTTCTGAATTCATAAAGATAGATAAAAAGTATGTTTATAAAAAACCTGCTCATCTGGAGTTGATGCAGGCAGCCGCTATACCCCTTGCCGGATTAACTGCATACAGAGCATTGTTTACAAAAGCAAAAATTAAGAAAAATGATAATGTATTGATCACCGGTATCGGGGGCGGAGTTTCAACTTTGGCAATGTTGTTCGCAATTAAACTTGGAGCAAACGTCTTTGTTACCTCCGGGAATGATACTAAAATTAAAAAGGCAGTTGAACTAGGAGCAGTTGCCGGAGTAAATTATAAAAACGATAATTGGCATAAAGATATTATTAAATTATCTGATAACAACATCAATATAATAATCGACAGTGCGGGTGGAGATACAATATCAAAATCCTTAGACATAATAAATTATGGAGAGAAAATAGTAACGTTCGGGGCAACTACCGGTAAAGTGAAAGATTTCGAAATAAGAAAAGTATTCTGGAAACAAATATCGTTACTGGGCTCGACTATGGGTTCGGATAGTGATTTCAAAAATATGGTCAATTTTGTAAATCAAAATAAGATAAACCCTGTCATAGACAAGGTTTTCTCTGTAGATGATGTTGTTCAAGCTTTTTTAAGAATGGATTCGGGGGAACAGTTTGGAAAGATAGTAATAAAATTTTGACAAAAAAAATCCGGCTTATTTCTAAACCGGACTTTTAAAATTTAAAATACTAATTACTATTCTTTTTTCATCTCTTCTAATTTTTTTCTAACATCATTCAACTCCTTATTAATATCATTGTACTCTTCTCGAATTTCATCATCATAAAAATCAGAGTCAAGACCTTCGTTGATTTCGCTAACTGATTCACGTCCACTTTTGATTTTTTCAATAAATGTTTTTATTCCTTTAATAATTGCAATATAAGTATTGATGGTATCAAAAACCGGTGGTTCGATTTTTCTCTGAATCCTCTGCTCGAATTCAACAACATTATTTACAACTTCTTTAACATTACCGATTGCTTCATTTACAGAATCAACTCCATTTTCAATTTTATCAGATATATTATTGACTCTCTTAATAACTTCATGTGTGTCATCTATCAAAGGCTCAACTTTATCTCTATATTTATTAACATCCATCTGCAAGTCATCAACTTTCAGAATTAGTTTTTTTAAAACCTTAATTAAAGCAATTACTAAAATAATAAAAGTTATAAATAATATAATTTGAATAATTACAGAAGTAATGTTCAGGTATTGTGTTAATTCAGTCAAAATGAACCCGATTAAAATTTAAGAAAAAATTAATTAGCTTTTGGACTTTTCTTCTTTGTACGCTTCTATCCCGGCTTTAAATGCATCCTTAACTCTGTCTGATTCACCCGAGATTTTTTCTTTTGCAGAGCCAAGTTTTTCTGAAGCCTTATCTTTTGCTTCACTCAATACTTTATTTGCATCTCCGATCAATGAACTCGCTTTATCCTTTGCATCTTTGATTAGCATCTCTGATTTTTTCTTGCCTTCGTTTATAAGCTTATTTGCTTTTTCCTTCGCAATTTGCATATACTCCGATGTATCATCAAGAAACTCATCTTTCTTAACTTTTATATCACTCCTTAATTCCTTACCGGTTTTAGGAGCGTATAATAATGCTACTACACCACCAACAATTGTACCGGTTAAAAATCCCAGTAGTAAGCCTTTTGCCATTTTGTTGTCATCCATTTTAAATCTCCTTTAAAATTTAATTTCTAAAATTTCCCCATTCATAGTAATTACAACTGTGAATATTTTCGCATATTTTAAAATTATAATTACTATAATGTGAACTACTTAAAATATTAATATAAACCACATAAATCAACTATCAAATAAGTCTCAATCCTTAAATATTGATTGCTTCGTTATAAGCTGCACCAGCTGCTTCCAATATAGATTCTGAAAGTGTTGGATGTGCATGTATCGTATTAATTATTGATTCACCCGTGCCTTCAAGTGATTTCACCATAACAAGTTCACTTATCAATTCTGTAGCTTCCGCACCAACGATATGCGCACCAAGCAATTCGTTGTATTTCTTATCGAATATAAGCTTAACCATTCCAGCTGTTTCTCCCATTGCCCTCGATTTACCATTAGCCGAAAATGGATACTTCCCTATTCTAAGCTCATATCCTTTCGATTTAGCTTCTTCTTCGGTTAATCCAACAGAAGCAACTTGAGGCTGGCAGTATGTACAACCCGGAATGTTATTATAATTAATATCTCTTTTATGCAATCCCTTTATCTTTTCAATGCAGTTTATTGCTTCAGCCGATGCAACGTGTGCAAGCCATGGTTTACCTTTCGGATCTATAAGAGCAACATCACCAATGGCGTAAATACCATCAACATTTGTCTTGTAATCTTTATCCACTTTAATTCCATTCTTAAACATCTCAACATTGATTTCTTCAAGCCCAAAATTCTCGATATTTCCCTGGACACCTACTGCGATCAATACAACATCTGATTCAATTTCTTTATTTTCTTTTCCAGAAACTTTTGTTAAAACCATATCACCTTTAACAATAACATCTTCTGTTTTAGTATCAACAAACATTTTAATACCCCTCTTTCTAAACTCCCTTGCAACAACATCTGAAATTTCTTTGTCTTCAACGGGTAGTACAGAAGGAAGCATTTCGATTACAGTAACATCAGCCCCAAACGCATTATAGAAATATGCAAATTCCATTCCGATTGCGCCGCTTCCAACTATTGTCATTTTTTCCGGAACCTTCTTTAACAACATTGCACCCGTTGAAGATAGTATTCTTTCTTCATCAAACCGGATGCTTCCGATCGTTCGTGCCCTTGCACCCGTTGCAACAATTGTATATGTGGATTTAATAACCTCAATTTCCTTACCTGATTTATCTGTGATACTTATTGTCTTATCTTTAATAAAAGAGCCTTTCCCTTCGATCACAGTAATCTTGTTTTTCTTCATCAGGAATTGCACACCTTTCTCAGAAATATTAGCCACCTTTCTTGAGCGAGCAATTATTTTATCAAAATCAAACGACACATTTTCAACATTAATACCAAACTCATTCACATGTTTGAATGAGTTCATTAGTTCCGCATTCTTCAAAAGAGCTTTTGTAGGTATGCAACCCCAATTGAGACAGACACCTCCTAAATTTTCCTTTTCTATAATGGCGGTTTTATATCCTAATTGAGACGCCCTTATTGCTGCAGTATAACCTCCGGGGCCACTACCTATTATCGTTATATTAAATTCTTTCATAGTACACTAAAATTATGTTATTTATATTATTGCCTAATTAAAAATGAATTGTTAATTTAACTATATTGTATTTATTACACAATATAATATTTTTAAAAATGTGACACTTACCAGTAATTTTTTGACGATGGATAATTTTCACAGCTTTGGAAAATTTTTGATGATAATTGGCATAGTAATATTTATTGCAGGTATCTTCTTAATGTTCTTTAATAAAATTCCTTTTTTAGGTAAACTACCGGGTGATTTTGTAATTAAGAAGAATAATTTTACAATTTATTTTCCTTTAATAACATCGATAATTTTGAGCATATTGTTAAGCATATTATTTTATTTTTTCTTTAAATTTAAAAAGTAAGCAACAAAATTTTATAAAATTAAATTTTCAAATAAATCCTAAAACTCATAAAGCAAAATATAAGGTACTATTTCAAACGCCCAAAGGAAAAAGATAAATTTGGATTCCGGTATCTAAGAAAAATAACATTTATTATTTTAATGCTTTTAGCAGCTATTATGACAGGTGTTATTGGATTCATTATCATCGAAAACTACACTTTTGTAGAAGCTTTTTATATGACGATAATCACAATAACTACTGTTGGGTTCCTTGAAGTTCACCCACTGTCGGATGCCGGAAGAATTTTTACTTCTTTTTTATCGGTAATAAACATCGGAATATTTTTTTATGGTGTAACTACAATAGTAGGATTCATAGTTGAAGGAGAATTTAGAAACTTTTTTAAACATTACAACGTGACAAATAAAATAGAAACACTCAATAACCATGTTATAGTTTGTGGTTACGGAAGAAACGGGAAACAGGTCTGTGAAGAATTAAAAGATGATAAACTGCCTTTTCTTTTGATTGAAAGCAACCCGGAAGCTATAGAAGAATTCAGAGAGAATGAAGAAAATTTATTTATTGAAGGTAATGCAACTGAAGATGATATTCTTATAGCTGCAGGAATCGAAAGGGCAAAGGCTCTAATCACAACACTTCCTGAAGACCCGGATAACGTTTACGTCGTTCTTACAGCTCGTGAATTAAATCCGAACATTACTATCATTAGTCGTGCATCAATAGAAACTTCAATTAGCAAATTAAAGCGTGCTGGTGCGAATAATGTAATTATGCCGGAAAAGATTGGCGGAGCACATATGGCATCATTAGTTATGAAACCTGACATCATGGAGTTTATAGCTCAACTAACAGGTCAGGATAACGATATTAGTCTTGCCTTCGAAGAATTGTCGCTAAGCAGTATCTCTGACGAACATTCTCACCAATCTATAAAAGATCTCGACGTACGTAATAAAACCGGTGCAAACATTATTGGATTAAAAAATAAAGAAGGGGAATTCTTAATAAATCCCCATCCGGACACTGAAATAAGTTCTGATCACAGTTTGATTATCTTAGGCTCGGGTAAACAAATCCAGGCAATTAAAAAAATGATTGCAAAACTCTAATTTATAAATGAATCTTTTATTATGTTTGATTTCACTAATATTATTTATTATCTTAATTAAAGATTACTATATTCAAGAATAATATTGTTTGCTAAAATAAATACATTCGAAAATAGTTTGAAATATTCATGAATAATTTGTTTAATAAATAAAAGAATTATTTAAGATTCACAAATATATAAAGCATCAGAATGTCAAAAGTTGAAGAACTTAAATCTGCAATTGAATCTCTTCCTGAAGAACAGTATGCAAAACTGAGGCAATGGTTTGCAGAAAAGGATTGGCAAAAATGGGATGACAAAATTGAAGAAGATTCAAAATCAGGGAAACTAGATTTCCTCATCAAAGAAGCCTTTGAGCAGAAAAAGACAGGAGATTTAAGGGACATCTAAATGCATCGGGCAACCAATCGCTTCTGGAAATGTTTTAACAAACTTCCCTCCCATATTCGGAAAATAGCAAGAAAGAATTTTCAACTTCTAAAAACAAATCCCAGGCATCCATCGCTTCATTTCAAAAAGATCGGAAAGTTTTGGTCGGTAAGAGCAGGTTTAAATCTTAGATCCCTCGCGGTCGAGGATGACAACGACTATATATGGGTTTGGATAGGTATTCACAACGATTATGAAAAAATAATTAAGGAAAAGGATTAGACAATTTTGAAAAAAGAATAGACACTCTTGGTAGAATCATTGGGTTTAGAAACTCGACCGGTTCCTGACATTAATTCCAATACTTTTCCGGAAACTTTCTTTGCTTCTTCAAGAAAGAATTTTATATCAAAATCTACCAGTACGTATGAATCATAATAGCGTGCGATTTTTTCATAATCGAGTGAAGGCATTGTCAACTCCTATTTTTAAAACAATTGCTTATACAACTATGACCAATTGTTTTGAGTTTGTAAATATACTTTTAATAATTAAAAAATATCAAAGCTTTCAACGATCTCAATCATATTTTAATTTAACAAGTCGAGAACACATATTCTATCAAAAATCATATCAGCTATTCTATCGTGACCTGCTTTACTAACATGAATTCCATTTTCGAAGAATAAATAATTGTCATGTTTATCATAATACCCTAAACAATCTATGTAAGGTATTTTCGTTTTCTGTAATCGTTGGGAAAAAAAATGATGCAAATAATCTGACAACTTATTTTCAAAAAATGTATGTGGACGAGAAACAGGTCCGATTATTAACAATTTCATTTTGTTCTCTCTGCAAAACAAATATATAGACATCAATAATTCAAAGTATTTCTTCAGAGAAAATTTTCTGTTTCCAATTAAATATCCTGCAAGATAATTCATTTCACGCAAATAATGATGAAGCCTTGTTTCTTCAGCAACAGAAGAATCCATAGGTGCGATCCTCCTGTCCGTTATCAGTAAGTCATATTTTTCAGGATTTACTAAATTAAAAAATGGTAAGTTTAAAGAATGATTCACATTTCCTTTATCATCAAGATATATATAATAAAGTTTTGATAGTCTCATCACAGGTTCAGTTCTTAAATGAAATAAGAGTAGATCGATAGGTTTATTTTTATGGCTTCTTAATATTTTCTCTAAACATTTTGCGAACCGCTCATACCTGATTATATTAATTACAACATCGATGTTGTTATTGTTTAATAATTTTCTCTTTAATGTTTGATGATATAATTTTTCCTTATCTATATTATGTTGATCAGTGAAACAACCACCGACTATCGTAATGTTCTTCATCTTTTGCCGGATAAGAATTTTTTTGCACTTATATATTCTTGTGGACTAATTAAGACCCGGTTCTTACCAATTATTGAGAAACCTTTTCCTGATTCATTCGACTGCTCGAAGTCATTTACTATTTTAGATGCATACGCTTCTATATTGTGTAGTGATTTATGATCCACATAGTCGTTTCCATCGGAAGGGTCAGGAAGCTGCTTAGTAATTGCTTTGTTAATGTAGTAACTATTCACATTAAAATCAGAACACAATTTAGTCTGAATAAAACAAAGTGTAACCTGACCTGCATCTTGACAATATTTTGATAGTTTGTTTAAGTTTTGACAAAAAGCGTCATTATTGTCAAGTTGTAAAAAAGGCGAATTAACAAAGCCTTTATTTGAATCCTTTAATATTCTTTCCATTGATTTTATCCAATTCCAATACTTCTCGGAATCATGGTGAAAAAACGGAAAGTGCTCACAACTCAGGTTATAATCACAATGTCCAAACGCTATTCTATTAAATTTCCGATTTTTTATGGAAGTAATTTTATCAAGGTCCTTAAAAGATTGGTCGCATTCAATCACAGGAATAATTTCTTTAAAATTAATATCTGATAATTCAGATAAGCACTCTGTTATTGAAGAAATGTTTTTTACTTTAGAAAGGAATAAACATTTTATTGGTTTTATTTCTTTTAACGCTTTCAAAACCTGCACATCATCCTTAAAATCTTCAGAGGATAAAGAGTTTAATCTTAATCCAATATGATTAAAATCAAGTTCATCTCGCTTTTGTTTAAAAAGATTTATTACATCCTTTCGTTGACGATGTTTGAATTTTTTTGTATTAAGAACCAATAGATCTTTAATACCATCCTCAAAATCAAAACAAGCAATACCGTCACATTCTTTAATCCTATTAAAAAAAGTAATGAAATCTTTTTCCTGGAATTTTATAAAATGATATGGAATAATTCTTTTTTTCAAAATCACGTTCTGCTTCAGAAACTCTTTTAAATATAATGATTAAAACCGTTATATTTTATTCTTTAAAATTGAAGCAAAGAATCAAGTTCATCATATAAGAATTTCTTATTTCTTTAAAAAGGATTACATTTGTGTATCAGTGTAGTATCGCAAAATTAAACTATCCGTATCAATATCTCCGGGAGTCCTATATGAGAAATATTAAAATTCTAAAAATCTTATCAATACTTATAATTGCTGCCTCGACGTTCCATTGTAAGAATGCTTCGGATGAATTCTTTGAAAATGGTTATAAAGAATATGAAACAGAAAACTATGAAAAGGCAATCGAATTTTTTACTAAAGCAATTGAATTAGATGCAGATAAAGAGGATGCTTATTACTATCGAGGAAATGCTTACATCGAATTAGAAAAATATGATGAGGCAATTTCAGATTATACAAAAGCAATTGAACTAGAACCAGATTATGAAGATGCTTATTATAACCGCGGTAATACTTATGTGAAATTAGGTAAATATAATGAAGCGATTACAGACTACACTAAAGTTATTGAATTGGATCCTGAAGATGTTGACGCTCATTTCGGTCGTGGTAATACTTATTTTGAACTCGGTAATTTTAATAATGCAATAAAAGATTACTCTAAAACTATAGAACTGAATCCAAATTTTCCCGATGTTTACAATAACCGTGGACTTTCTTATCGTAGTCTGGAAGAGTATGATAAGGCGGTGGAAGATTTCACTAAAGCTATTGAATTAAAACCTGATGACGCAGTGGCTTATTATGACCGTGGTAATACTTATTTCGAAATGGTCATATTCATTAAAGCAATTGAGGACTATAACAAAGCTATTGAATTAAAGAATGATTTTGCGGATGCATATAATAATCGGGGAGTAACTTTCCGTAATCTAAAAAAATATGATAAATCGGTGGAAGACTTTACTAAAGCTCTTGAATTAAAATACGATGATGCCGAAGCTTTAAACAATCGAGGTCTTTCCTATCAATATTTAGAAAACTATGACAAAGCATTATTAGATTTCACTAAAGCTCTAAAGCTAAAAAAAGATTTTACGGATGCATTTATCAATCGCGGGACAACTTACCGTATCTTAAACAAGTTCGACGAAGCTGTTGAAAATTTTACAAAAGCAATAGAATTAAAATCTGATAATGCTGAAGCATATAACGAACGGGGACTTACTTATCTTAATTTTAATAAATATGATAAGGCATTGGGTGACTTTACAAAAGCGATTGAACTAAATCCCGATGATGATGATGCATTCAGCAATCGGGGAAGAACATATTTCGAATTAGAAGAATTCGTGAAGGCAATACAGGATTACACAGTATTCGTAAAATTAAAACCTGATGATGCGGAGGCTTATTATGGTCGCGGTCTTTCATATCGTAATTTAAAAGAATATGAAGATGCAATAAAAGATTACTCAAAAGCTATAAAATTAAATCAGGATTTTGCAGACGCATATTATGGTCGCGGTCTTTCATATCGTAATTTAGAAAAATACGAAGATGCCGTGAAAGATTACACAAAAGCAATTGAATTAAAACCTGGTGACGCTGATTCGTATTACGGTCGAGGGCTTACTTATAATTATTTGGGAAACTATTATTATGCCGTACAAGATTGGGAAAAGGCAATTGAACTCAATCCTCGTTTAAAAAGTGAATTAGCACCTCGCATAAAAGAAGCAAAAGAGAAATTGGAGTGATTCGTCCAACCCACGACTTAAGTCGTGGGTTGGAAACTACACACCATCCCTAATTCCATATAGGCTAACAAACTTATCATACTCTTCCTTGAACGACATCTTCTTATGATGATCCTTTTGTTTTTGAATATAATTTATTGTTCTATCTAAATTGTATTCGCTAACGGAGAACGCTCCAAAACCTGTCTGCCAAGAAAATCTGTTTTGTGTTAACTTTCTTTGATTAATTTCGTAGGATACATGACCTTTTATTTGTTTCATAATATCACTTACTGGAATCTTCGGATTCAATAAGAATAATATATGGATGTGATCTTCAGTACTGTTTATTGATTTTATGCTACAGTTCAATTGTGATAATTGAGTTTTAAGAAGATTGAATATTTCTTTTTCGATATCTGTGGTTATTAGTTTATCTCGGCATTTCACACCGAGTATAGCATGTATCCATATTCTTGTTTTCGAGTGTGACATATGATGTATATGTTTTACTGCTAATCTATGGTTGCAAACACATGACTTAAGTCACGGGTTTGCAAATAGTATTATGTAATATATAATTTCTCTTTTCCTACTTCCATGATTAAAAATATCGTTGTCTCTTAACATCAATTATTTGAATAACAATTTGAGAATTAGTGTATAGAATTAGAAATAAATAAATAATACTTTTGTCAGTTATAAAATTTCAAATACACTTTATGAAAAAATCCTTATTGCTGTCACTCGCATTATTAATATTTATAAATTTTTCCTGTTCAACCGATGAGAACGCTGACAATAAAATATTTAATCTTAATGTAAACGTTGGCATTGAAACACTCGAACCAGTTATGTCAAATTCGACACAAACTATTTGGGCTCTCTCATTATGTATGGAGGGTTTGGTAACATTCGATAAAGAAAATAAAATAACTCCCCTATTAGCAAAAAACTGGACAATCTCGGAAGATGCGCTTACTTACACATTCAACCTGAAAACGAATGTAAAATACTATGACGATGATTGTTTCACAGAAACAGGCGGAAAAGGAAGAGCAGTAACTGCACAGGATTTTAAATACTGTTTGGAACGTGTAAACGACCCTAATACAAAATCGAGAGGACTGTGGGTATTCAGAGATAAAATAAAGGGAGCTCCGGAGTTTATTAAAAGTAGGTCGGATGAATCGAATAATAAGATTAAAGAAATAACAGGAATAAAAGTAATTAACGATTCGACTTTACAGATTGAATTGATCGAACCGTTCGCACCTTTCTTAAGTCTTCTTACAATGTCATACGGATTTGTTTACCCAAGAGAAGCTGTGGAATATTATAAAGATGATTTTTTCAAACACCCCGTTGGAACGGGTCCATTCAAGTTCGTGAAATGGGATATTGACAAAGAACTTATATTCGAAAAAAATAAAGATTACTGGGATAAAGATGAAGAAGGAAATCAATTGCCATACTTGGACGGTGTCAGGTTCACTTTTACAAAATCACTCGAAACAGAATTCCTCGATTTTACACAGAATAAGTATGATTATCACAATCCTTCATCGGAAACCTTTGGTCAGATCACTGACGATGAAGGAAACCTCTTGGACCTTGAAAACAAATCTTCTGAACTGATAAGACAACCATGGCTGAATACTGTTTACTATATAATGATGCAAACTACAAAGTTACCAGGAGGTATGGGTAGCCCTTTCATCAATAATAAAAAACTCAGGCAGGCTTTGAATTATGGAGTTGACAGGAAAAAAATTGTACGTTTTGTTTTAAAGAACAGGGGCTTCCCTGCTGAAAACGGACCCCTTCCAATTGGAATACCCGGTTTTGATGAAAACATCAAAGGTTATACATACGATAAAGCTAAAGCAAAACTGCTGCTTGTAGAAGCCGGTTACCCGGACGGTAATGGTCTGTATCTTACACTTGTAATTGGCAACGATGAAATACAGCAGGCAATTGCAATTGCAATCCAGGAGCAGATGAAAGAACTTGGAGTAAACATAAAACTGGAACAATTAATGCAAGCTACCGTTCTATCGAAACAGCAGGATGGTGAATTCACTTTTTCAAGAGCTAACTGGGGAGCAGATTACTTTGACCCGGAAAATTTTATGGCATTGTTCTATAGTAAAAACCTGGTCCCATTCGGTCCGAACAAAACCGGTTACTCTAATCCACGTATTGATGAACTCTATGAACAAGCAAACAAGCTTACAGATTTTAACGAAAGAAAAAAAATATATGATGAGATGCAGCAAATCGTCATCGATGATGCTGCCTGGTTATTTATATACTACAATCAACAGGTTTATTTACTTCATAAAAATATCGAGGGATTCTATCTTGACGGACTGAATATTATAAAACTCAAGCATACAAAGAAACGCTAATTTACTTAAAGAAATTTGAGTTCTCGTAGTATACATCCCAGTAAATTGATTTTATGTATTTCAAAAAAAGCACATACAAATGGCTCTATGATAACGTACACAGCAAATACTATGATCTTCTTATGAAGTTTTGTTACCTGCCATTTGGTGGTGAGAATAATTTCAGGAAAAAAATGTTAGAAGGAGTTGAGTTTAGACAAGAAGAAAATATTCTTGATATGTGCTGTGGAACCGGTGGCACCACTTTTTTAATTGCAGATAAAATTAATGAAACTTCTGAAATCATTGGTATAGATTTATCAACCAGTCAAATTAAAAAAGCTAAACGAAAAAACAAATTTCCAAATGTAATCTTCAAAGAAGGCGACGTAACCAACACTAAATTTATAGAAGAATTCTTCGACAAGGTTTTTATATCCTTTGCCTTACACGAAATGAAAAGGGACGAACGGTTAAGCGTTCTGAAAGAAGCGAAAAGAGTATTGAAAGATAGTGGTAAGCTTACTATTTTCGAAATTGACAAACCAGGCAGCAATCTTAGAAAATTATTCAACTTCTTCTGGTTTTTCTATTGGTTACCCCTCAATCCAGAGACTCCGACAAGAAAGGATTTGCAGAGACACAAACTCACGAATGAAATCAAAGAAGCAGGTCTCGAGGTTATTTCAAAGACTAATTATAACAAAGGAACTTTCCAAACTGTACTCGCAAAAAAAATAAATACTCATTAACAATGAATGCAAAAGAAATTCTAAAAGAGTTAGAACCTTTTGGCAAATCCAAGAACGTTGAGGGGATGAGAAGGTTCGGCATATCTTCTGATACTGCCTATGGTGTTCCAGTTCCTGTCTTGAGATATTTTGCTAAGAAATTCAAGAACAATCATAAATTAGCTCTGGAACTATGGGAGACAAATGTACATGAAGGGAAACTTCTGGCTGCTTTCATCGAAAATCCCGAAGAAGTAACTGAAGAACAAATGCAAATCTGGGTGAACGATTTTTATTCCTGGGACATTTGCGACCAGGTATGCAGTAATGTTTTTGATAAGACTCCCCTCGCTTATGGAAAAGCAATCGAGTGGAGTAATGAGGAAAAAGAATTTGTTAGAAGGGCAGGATTCGTAATGATGGCTGTCTTAGCAGTACACGATAAAAAAGCAGGCAATGATAAGTTTGTACAATTCTTTCCTTTAATTGAAAAATATTCTCATGATGAGAGAAACTTTGTAAAGAAAGCTGTTAACTGGGCACTAAGACAAATTGGTAAACGAAATCTGCATCTTAATGCAAAAGCTAAAGCATTAGCAAATAAGATCAAGAAACAAAATAGTAAATCCGCAAGATGGATTGCTTCTGACGCACTCAGAGAGTTAGAAAGTGAAAAAGTAATCAATAGATTAAAAAGTAAATAGATAATGCCTTTCAAACAAAAAATAGAAATTCAATAATAAAGATTATTATTACTTTTTTTCATACCTTAAATTTAATATCTTAACGTTTTCTAATTAAACTTACCATCGTATTTTATGACTTCGAAACTGGAATCGGTTCACGACAAATATAAATTCAAAGCCCTCAGAGTTTACTCCGAAAATGAGTGGCTTTATGGCAGCACGAAAAAATACAGAAAAGTATTCGAGCAGGCAGAGATAACTTATATGGACGCAGAGCTTTCTTTGTACAACAAATTGTTCGATGAAGAAGATTGGAAAATCACAGTATTTCTAAGAGCTTTTGATAGCAAAGGTGTAAGGCTGTGCGATTTGAAAGTGGAGCAGGATGTAAAGAAAACAGATAATGTTGTTTATATACGGAAAAGCTGGGGAAACAAAAAACCAGGTTCGTACTGGAAACGTGAAAGCTACAGATGGGAAGCCTGGGTCGAAGAGAATCTCGTCGCTACTGAACATTTTCATATTGAGAACTCAGGAATTGTTACGGAAACAAACAATCCGTATATTAAATTAAAATCATTGCGGCTGTACGAAGGAGCTGACAAAGTTATTCCCGCTAATGAAAGAAAATATTTAAAGACATTTAAATCTGATACAACGAAGTTCATCTGGGTAGAGTTCACTGCCGAAAATCTTGTTGAAGATAAAAAATCCTGGGCATGTGAAATCTTTTTCAATTTCAGAACAGAAGCTGGAGAACATAAAGGTAAGGACGACAAAGTTATTTTTGTGAACCAAACAAGTAAATCATTCACTGTAACCGGTGGCTGGGGAAATGATTCCGGTAATAGCTGGTACAAAGGAAAATATTACCTCGAAGTGTCTTTCATGGATACAATGCTTGCAAGACTCCCGTTCTTTGTTGGAGAAACTGAAGAAGAAGCTACAGATGAAGATTACACGGAAATCATATCTACACAACAAGTAATACCGCCCGAAGAAAGTGAGAAATTAGCTGAAAAGAATTACGAAGAAGCTGTAAAAGAACTCGATGAATTGATAGGTCTTGAAGAGATTAAAGAAAGAATAAAAGAATACACTGATTATACGAAATTCTTAAAGCTGAGAAAAGAAAAGGGTTTGGATGACGATAAAAAATTAAATTTACATGCAGTTTTTACAGGCAACCCGGGAACAGGAAAGACGACCGTTGCGAGATTGCTCGGGAAAATATACAAACAAATCGGTTTGCTTTCAAAGGGACACGTTCACGAAGTTGACCGTGAAATCCTCGTCGGTAAATATATTGGTCATACTGCTCCTAAGGTTAAAGATGCTATCAATAAAGCCCGCGGAGGAATACTGTTCATTGATGAAGCTTATTCTCTTGCAAGACTGGAGGACGATAGTAAAGATTTCGGCAGAGAAGTTATCGAAACTATTGTAAAGGAAATGTCAGATGGGAAAGGTGACCTGGCAATTATTGTTGCAGGATATCCGGCAGAAATGAATACGTTCCTCGAATCCAACCCCGGAATAAAATCCAGGTTTTCGATGCACTATAATTTCCCCGATTACACCCCTCAGGAATTGCAGGCTATTGGCGAACACTATTCAAAGAAAAGCAACATAGCATTAGACGAGGATTCAAAAAAATATCTTTATGAAGAAATAGTAGAATCATACAGGAACAGGGACAGGACATTCGGTAATGCAAGGTTTGTAATATCCGTAATCGGCGAAGCTAAAATGAAAATGGGAATAAGATTGATGAAAGATTCTAAGCTCGATACTTTATCTAACGAAGAACTATCAACGGTAAAGCTCGAAGACATTAAGAATGTTTTTAAAGGAAGGGGTAAGAAGGTTGCTGACATACCCGTTGATGAAGACCTGTTAAGGGATTCGCTTCTTAGATTACACATGCTAATCGGTCTTGAAGAAATTAAAGCCGAGATAGATGAGATTATAAAGCTTGTGAGGTATTACAGGGAGATAGGGAAAGACGTCAGGGAAGTATTTTCATTGCATGCAGTCTTTACAGGAAATCCCGGGACAGGCAAGACAACCGTTGCAAGACTCATGGCTGATATTTACAAAGCTCTTGGAATTATAGAGCGAGGTCATCTTGTTGAATGCGACAGGCAGCAGTTAGTGGGCAGTTATATAGGGCAGACAGCAATTAAAACCGCACAGATGCTCGACAAGGCGATGGGCGGTGTACTGTTTATTGACGAAGCTTATGCATTAACGCAGGGCGGTGAAAATGATTTCGGCAAGGAAGCAATCGAGACAATTCTAAAAACTATGGAAGACAGACGCGGTGAATTCATCGTTATTACAGCCGGCTATCCCGATAATATGAAACAGTTTCTCGAATCAAACCCTGGACTTAAATCAAGATTCGATAAGTTTTTCGATTTTAAAGATTACAGCGTAGAAGAGCTGTACCTGATTGCGGAAATAATGTTCGGCGAAGAGGAGTTGAAACTCGATAAAGAAGCTTCGGAACATCTTATTGCCTATCTGAAAATACTCGATGCGAAGCGTGATAAATATTTTGGAAATGCAAGAGAGGTCAGAAGAATTGTCGAAGAAGCTGCGAAGAACCACCACCTGAGGATTATAGACCTGCCTGAAAAAGAGAGGAAGGGTAAAAATTTAAAGACTGTTACTCTATCCGATGTCGCTGAATATAAATTAGATAAAGCACAGGAAAAACCCAAGTTAGGATTTAATGTAAAATCCGATTCGTAGTAACGCAATATAATAAACTCCTTGTTCCCAAACTCTGTTTGGGAACGCTATTGAAAGCGAAACTCCGTTTCGCACCTTCTTTCCATTAAACCTCTTTTTTTGGTGCTTGCCCGCCAGTCTTTTTGGCGGGACATTAGCATTGCTAACGTTACATGGTTCTACTTCCCGTGCACGGCACAAACCTTATCATGTTAAACCTTACATTGCTTTCCCGCCTCTGGAGAGACTTCTTTAACTTTACCTGGCAATCTGACCTTTAGGCAGATGACAGGTGGCGACCTGATGCTTTTCAGGTGACAGGCCGCGCACAGTATGCCTGCCCCTCTGGGGAACCTTGGCGTGTTATGCCTAACATTTCTTTATTATTATTTTATCATTATAAAGAAACATATTTTAGATTAAATTATAATCAACCTAAGATAAGAAATAAATAAATGAAATTAGACATCGAATCTTTAAATTGTCCTAATTGTGGGGCACCACTGAATGTAAAGCAAGGAGAAGAAATTACTTTTTGCCTTTATTGCAATTCAAGTATACGAATCAGCAAACACGAAGAAACAGGAGAACATAGCTCAACTCACATCGAAATCCCTTCTGAATTGATAAATGAAATCAAGCAATTAATTTTATCAGGTCAAAAAGTGGAAGCGATCGAGAAGTATCAAAAAGCTGCAAACATAGACAAAGCTGAAGCAGAAAAGTTTATTGAATCATTTGTCAGCGTGATTACAAATAAGATTATTTTAAATCGTCCGCTAAGTGCAAAGGGAATTTTGTTTTGTTTTATTCTACTGTTGATAGTTATATCGGCGGGATATGCTTTAATATCTGGAATTGCGAAAGAATTAGTTGTTAAAATAATTTGCTGGATATTTATATTTTTTTCTTTTTTAACTTTCATTTCCTTGTTACGTCCGGTAATAGCAACTATAAAATATTTTCCTAAGAAATGGACTAAAGCAACAATTTTGAAATATGTATTGATAAACGAAAAGAAAAATCTAAGTTTCTTTAAGGTTCTTCTAAATGTGAAGGAACCAAGCGGGCAGACTTTTCGAGCTGAAACAAACATAATGATGAAGACAGAAAATATTACAAAACTTCAGGAAGGAAAAACAATTGACGTAAAATATCTCGCGGGAGAAAAAAATAACATACTTGCTTCGGTTAGGAATTTATAACATGAATTCATAAAATTTTCTCTCTTTCCTAAATTGTATTTTAGAAAGGATAAGCAGTAAAAATTTTCTATGGAAAGTAAACAAAAGGCATATAGCACAATAAAAGAACTCGTCAAAAGATTCAGTGAGCATGTTGACGAGTACAAAAGAGGAAGCTACAGCGAAACTCAAACGAGAGTAGATTTCATTGATCCTTTCTTTATAGCTCTCGGATGGGATATGTACAACAAGCAGGGACTTTCAGAAGCTTACAGGGAAGTAATTCACGAATATAAAATGAAAGTTGGCGGAGCTACAAACGCTCCCGATTACTGTTTCACGGTTTACGGGCAGAGGAAGTTCTTTGTCGATGCGAAGAAGCCCTCTATAGATGTAAAAACTAACGTTGCACCTGCTTACCAGGTGAAGAGGTACGGTTGGAGTGCAAAGCTTCCTATTGCAGTTGTTACGGACTTCGAGGAGTTTTCCATATACGACTGTTATAAGAAACCAAAACTAACGGATAAATCCTCAGAGGCTCGCATAAGCTACATGACTTATGATAATTATCTTGATGAATTCGATTTTATATACGGAACATTTGCGAAGGAGAGCGTTCTTAAGGGAAGTTTCGATAAGTTTGTGCTGAGCGATACGAAGAAGAAAGGCACTGCAACTGTAGATAATGAATTCCTTAAATCTATCGAAGAATGGAGAACATATCTTGCAACAACGATTGCTTTGAGGAATAAATCGCTAAGCGAAGATGAGATTAACTATGCCGTGCAAAAGACTATAGACCGGATTATCTTCTTGCGGATTTGCGAAGACAGGGGCATTGAGCAGTACGGTGAATTAAAGAACTCACTCAAGGACGATACGTTTTATGAAAGACTTTTTAAGCTGTTCCGCAGTGCTGATGAGAAATACAATTCAGGGCTTTTCGATTTTAAGGAAGATACTATCACGCCAAAGATACAGGTAGATAACAAGGCGATAAAGAAGATAATCGACGAGCTTTATTATCCAGTATCGCCGTTTGAGTTTTCTGTACTGCCTGCGGACATACTCGGAAGCGTTTATGAGAGGTTTCTTGGCAAGACGATACGGCTGACGAAGGCACATTATGCGAAGATAGAGGAAAAGCCCGAAGTACGAAAAGCGGGCGGTGTTTATTATACGCCAAAGTACATTGTTGATTATATAGTAGAGAACACTGTAGGCAAACTGCTGAAAGGAAAGAAGCCGAAGGACGTCGATAAGCTGAAGATAGTCGACCCTGCATGCGGTTCGGGTTCGTTTCTTATTGGTGCTTACCGGTACTTACTTGATTGGCACTTGAAATACTATCTCAAAAACCCTCCCTCGAAAAATAAAGACAACCCCTTAACGCCCGACGGCAACCTTACGACTGCTGAAAAGAAACGCATACTGCTGAACAACATATACGGGGTTGACATAGACTCGCAGGCTGTGGAAGTGACAAAGCTTAACCTCCTGCTGAAAGCACTCGAAGGAGAAACGAAAGCCTCCATAGATAAACAGCTTACTTTCTTTAACGAAAGGGTACTGCCCAACCTTGAGTATAACATAAAATGCGGGAACTCGCTTATAGGAACTGACTTCTACGATGAACAGCCCGGCTTGTTTACCGATAACATAAAGAAGATAAATGCATTCGATTGGGATAAGGCATTCCCCGAAATATTCAAGAACGGTGGCTTCGATGCTGTGATTGGGAATCCGCCGTATGTAAATGCTAAAATCTTAGTTGAGTTGTTCAATACGGAAAGAAATTATCTATCTAATTCTAATTCCTATAAAACATTATATCAAAAATGGGATTTATATATTGCGTTCATTGAAAAAGGTCTTAGATTGATAAAAGCGAAAGGTATTTTTGCAATGATTATTCCTTATCCTTTCGTAAATCAAATGTATGGAAAGGTTCTGAGAAGAAATATATTAGAAAAATATGATTTAGTAGAAATTGCAGATCTATCCAAAGAGAAGATTTTCAAAGATGCTATAGTAAACAATTGTATACTTTTTATTAAGAACAATAAATCAAGTAATAAGGTTAGAATCTCAAATATCGAGGATAGTAATATTAAATTTATCTATAATAAAAATAATGATGAACTGATTGCCAATAATGATACTTACATCTGGGATACAAAGCCAGTAAAGTTATCGATATTGAAAGAAAGAAATTTCTCAGCCTTGGGTGATTATTTTTTTATTAGTAAAGGGATGGTTTTAAATGCAGATGAAATTAAAGCAAAAGGAAAATTTATAAAGTCAGATTTAATCTCCACCAAAAGAAATAAAATAAATTCAAAAAAATATACAGAAGCAAAAGACATTGATAGATATTACATTAAAAGAGTTAGATGGCTTGAATGGAATACCAAAAGAGTTCCAAGTTTATTAAGTAGACCTACATTTAAAGAACTTTATGAAAACCCCAAAATATTAATTAATAAAATAGGAACATTAAAAGTTACATTAGACAAAGATAAACTTTATTGTGATCAAACAATAAGGGTATTAGTTTTATGGAGATATTTAAAAGGAGTACAAAATAATAGTATAAATAATAGTGTTAAACGATGGTATACTTTGAATAGAAACGAACTTGAAAACAACTCTCTTAATTATGATTATAAATACTTCATTGGTTTATTGAATTCCAAAATTGGAAATTTTCTTTTGGAAGATATTAGAGGCGAAGGTAATATCGATATAAATCCTGAATATTTAAAAAAAATCCCAGTGCCCTCAATCAACTTCAAAAATAATAATGAAAAATCAATACACGATAATATTGTAAAACTTGTAGACGACCTTCTGTCTCTCAACAAAGACCTCCACGCCGCCACACTCACCACACAACGCGAACAAATACAAAGAGCAATAGACCACGCAGAAAGAAAGATAGACGAGCTTGTTTATGAGCTTTATGGGTTGAGTGAGGAGGAGGTGAGGATTGTGGAGGGGAATAAATAATATCATCAGCTAAATAAATAGAAAAACTTATAATGAAATAATAACAAATGAGTAAAAAAGAGAAAAAAAGTATTGAACAAAAACTAATTGAGGAAAAAAGAGAAAAACTTGAAAAATCAATTAGAGAATATTGGGATATGAAAGACGAACTTGATGAAACACTACATAATAATCTTAAAGATATCGGTCTTGATTCAACTGACTATAAACCTTACCCGAAAGATTTGTCAAGTTTTATATACTTATTAAATGATGGTGCAGTGTTTATTAGATTCAAAGTTGAAAATTATATAAAAGGATATCATAAGATTATTGAGAATAAGACATTAGATAATTTCATTGATCAAGGACTTTTAATACCTTTGCGTAATAAAAACATAATTATTCCATCAATAAAAGTTATTGATACATCTTTTGTTAATACGGATATTAAAGTAGGTGATGAAGAATTTCATGTAGAATATTTAATATATAATCATTTGAAATATGATGATAAAAATTTAATACCCTCATTTACAAAAGCTTTACTAGATTACCGAGTCACTATATTAGGTTTATCTTTTTATAAAAACAAAATTATTAAAAAGTCTAATGTTAACGACAAAAAGACAATTATCGAAAGACTTGAAACTCAATTACATGAATTTGAAACACTACTTGATACTAGTCCTAGGGAAGAAGAATTGCAAATATTTTTAAAAGAAAATCCATATTTATTAAAGATATCTAGTGAATTTATTCCTAAACAAAAATTAGGAGAAGATTTCATTACAGATTTTGTATTGATAGAGTTATTAGATCAAGGAAATAAATATACGTTGGTTGAAATTGAGAAATCTTCTCATAATATTTTGACAAAAGATGGACAACTAACAAATGAAGTAAATAAAGCATTAACACAAATCAGTGATTGGAGAAATTGGATTGAAAAAAATAAAAATTATATGGCTGGTAAAATTAAAGATTTCGAAACTCCTAATTATATGATTGTGATTGGAAGAACAAAAGAATTTGATGTTGAACGAAAAGAGAAATTAAGATCTTATAATAGAGGTTATTCTGATGTAATTATCTTAAGCTATGACGATTTAATTATGCAAACTAAAGAATGGATAAGGAACCTTAAATCATTATAATTTAATTTCATCTAACGTATTCCCTCTCGATACGAAGCCTCTACCTGGCAGTAGACAAGCTGCCTGCGGCTATGCCGTTTCGTATTTCCCTGTGTCCGTCAGGAATTTTTCCTGACGGAAAGATTAGTAAAAAACTGTCAGGAGAAACTCCTGACTGCACACCCCTCCCCTTTACCCCTATAATCAATAGTACCGAATTTTTGCACTTTTTTATTTATATGATATTAGAAACCACCATCTTTTTCTCATAAATGCGGTTATATAGAGCCTAAGGCGTTCTTAGGAAGCAATGATTTTATTAATATTCTTATGATAACCCTAAAAATTCTGTTTGACTTATTAATTTTAAAAGTAGTATATTTGGAAAAGCATATATTTTATTCTCCAGCTAATGGTGTTTTCAGCAGTAAAGATTTTATGATTCTAAAATAAAATTTTTTATAACTCAATTTTTAAAACCATGAATGGAAACAAAAACATCACCGAGTTTTTTACGTTGAAATCATTCACTTCTTTAGCAGGTGCATCGGGTGCAGTCTGGATATGCTGCGGAGTGATTGACAACGTATTCGATTTTAATCCAAAATGGCTTGCCCTTGCACTCTCCGTTATTATATCTGTGATGGTATGCATAAACCAAAAAAAGAAAATGATACAACACTATGTAATAGCATTGCTGAACGGTGCATTGATATATTCAACTGCTACAGGTTTTAACACACTCAATAATGCGGATTGGACGGAAAAGTCTGAAGTACAGGATACAAACAAGACATCCAGTGAAATGCAAAGTGAGATTCACTTGAGTTCGATAATTCCTCTGGATAAACCATGGTTTTATCCAAAAGCACTGGTTGAAGAAAATGAAATGCTGATAGAAGAAAGTAAAAAATTTATAATAGAAAGGGACAGCATTACACGAGTTAATAAAAGACTAATCGATGAAACTACCATCCTTCCTGAGGATAAAAAAGATTTTATGAACAAGCTGGACAGTTTGAACAATCTCCTCAGTAGTTCGCAAGATGAGATTAATAACTTGAGAAAAAATATCGAACAATCGAGTCAAAACGTTGAAGGAAAAGGCAGAGATAATAAAGACTGTGAAAATAGGCTTGCCAAGTTGAACAATAATTATAAATCACTCGAGAGAAAGTATGATGAGATTAAAAATGAATATGAACAATTGAAAGAAGAATGTTCCGGATCTGAAAGATTAGAATCATCTTATGTTAAGCTTAAGGAACAATACAGCGGATTAGAAAATAAATACAATACAGTCAGCAGGCAGCTTGAGGAATGTAAAAGAAAGTTAGAGAAAAACAAAATAGAATAAGAAAATTTTAATATTACGTTAGGTGTTCTCCATCAGACATTATTGCTTTCAAGACTTTTGGTGTTCTGAGGAGTCTCCCCTGGGTAATCGGGGGATCTCTGAATAATTTAGAATCTTAAATCGCAGAGTCCTCTGTAAGAAACTCTGCTTTTACATGAAAATTGAAAATTAGAAATTCATTAAAAATTATAAATTGAAAATTGATAATTACTTTTAAATTAGCCTTTTTCTATAAACTTTTCTGTAATCGTCTGGAGTTCTTTAATATTGTGTCAAATGTACTTCACCTGACAACAGGCAGATCTAACGCAACAATGTTTTTAATTCATAACGTTATGTGAAAACGCAATAAAAAACAAATAATGAAAATTACAGCTAAACAAATACATGAAATTTCTGAAGATCTTCAAACAGGAATGAAAGTTTTGATTAATAAAGAAACTTTAGAAATAAAATCAATTCTCGACTGGGATGATACATTTATAGACACAGAATTTTGGGAAGAAGAACTTGAAAAAATAGAAAACGAGTGGACTGATTATTCGGTCATATCAAAAATGGAATCCTGGGAAGCATTTCGAATTATGGAAGACTTTGTTGCAGAAATCACTGATGAAAGATTGAAAGAAGATTTAAGGAAAATTTTAAATAGAAAAAGTCCATTTGCAAATTTTAAATCCGAAATTGAAGCATCTTCATATCGACAAAAATGGTTTGACTTTCGAGACCTTAAATATGAAGATTATGTTAAAGAACAACTGAAATTAGAAAATTTTAAAATAGGATAAAAGATGCGTCAGCACATAACAATGGCTCATAGCAAATCTAATGTTGCTTCAGATGTTCGCATCTGATACGCATGCCCCTATGGAGGAAGACGTGGTTCAATACTGTATAGCCCCCCACAATAAATTTATTTAAAATAAAACCATTCCGATCTTTAGATTAGGGTTTATCTTTTTTGTGTCCGTCGGGAGAAACTCATGATAACACATGTAAAAACAAAAAAGCGTCCTGTGAAATTAAGATGGTTTTATAATTTGTAAGAAGTCACAGAGTGGCTTGCGACTATGTTGTCCGTGACTTGCCAGTTTATCTCGTTCCTACGTTTCACGTAGGAATACATACAGAACGCTTTGCGTTCAAATCCTCCACAATTTAGTCCCACTCCCCAAAGGGACAGGCAAAGCATGGGAACGAGGAAATATATAAAAACGCAGTAAAAAAATACCTCTATAAACAACTCAATTTAACACTGCTAATTTAAATCTTAACTTTTATATTTAACACAGAAAACCTTCTTATAAAACAAATAATAAATCTTATGAAAAGTAAATTAAAATTTATTATCCCGGCAACAGCAGTTCTAATCATCATTATCGTTTTGATATATCACTTCCGCCTTGAGCTATATTCATTTTTTACATCACGCGGTCTAAATTATGAAGGCGGAGATATTACTATTACCAATGCACGTATCTGGACAGGCGATCCAAACGATCCCTGGAAAACCTCGATGACAATTCGAGATGGAAAAATTGTAGCAATGAATGATGATGATCCTTCAGGAGAAGTAATAGATGCAGAGGGCAGATTAATTGTACCGGGTTTTTGTGATGGTCATTGTCATCCTCAAACCCCATACGTACTAACGAGTCCGGAAGCACCCATGCTGTTTAAAACCAAAACTCCCGAAGACGTTCTTAATTTACTAAAAGAGTACGTCGAAGAACATCCCGATGATAAGTATCCCCGGATGTTCGGCTGGATGAGTGCAATATTTAAAGACGGTCAAAGACCCACACGACAGATGATCGATGAAGTGGTTTCCGACCGTCCGGTATATCTTGTCCATCACAGCGGGCACGAACACTGGGCAAACACAAAAGCACTTGAGATTGCAGGAATTTTTAAAGAAACACCTCCTGAAATTCCGAATAAAGGTTTTATAGAGCGTGATTCTGTTACCGGTCTCGCAACGGGTTATATGTCAGAAACTGAATTAGGTTCAACACACGGTATAATGCTGAACACCGTAAAAGAAGTTGGTCCACTTAGCTTCGAAGAGCAGGTTCTTGTACAAAGATTAATACTTGAAATGTACTCGGAAGTTGGAGTTACGAGCATCTGGACAAAGGATGGAGACCTGGATATAACACGTATTTATGAACAAATCCTAAGAGATGATGCTCTTCCAGTAAGAGCTGTTCTTGATAATCTATACACTCCCTGGTGCAAGATGGAAGACCTTAAAGCTTTTAAAGAAAGAGCTGATGAAATCGAAAACTCGGATCTTCCAAAAGGTTTCCTGAAAACAGATGGTGTAAAGTTAATTCTTGACCTCCCAGTTCATGCCTGGCAATTTGAACCGTACGCAGACAGTGCTGGATGGACCGGTCACCCCCTATTCGATATGGAATATTTCCAGGAACAGGTTAACGAATCAGACAGGCTTGGTCTTAATATAAATTTACTTATAATGGGAAACCGTGCTGCTTATGAAGGATTGAATGCAATTGAGAAAGCAATAAAATTAAATCCACCACGGGAAAGACGTCATTCACTTGAACATGCAGAGTTCCTTATTAATGATGACATTCCAAGATTTAAAGAACTTGGTGTAATCGCTGTAATGAATCCTATTGGTTCTTATCCTGAAATGGATTATCAGAAATATCTTGAAGAACATTTCGGAAAAGAAAAGCTTGATTCACTTTTCCATCGATGGAAAGATCTGATAGAAGCAGGTGCAGTCGTTGTTCAGGGCAGCGATTTTCCATTAGCTCCTATGGATCCTTTAGTTGGAATTAATATAATGGTTAACGGGACAGATATTCACGGTAAACCAGAAGGTGGACTCTGGTCCCATAAGACAATATCAATCGAAGATGCTCTTAGAACCTATACTACTAACTATGCTTATGCAGCTTTTAATGAGGATAAGATCGGAATGCTTAAAGAAGGTTACGCAGCAGATTTTGTAATGCTCTCTGAAAATATACTAAGCGAATCATTTGATCCTTTACGGATACCTAAAGTTAAAGTCATGTTGACAGTCTTTAATGGACATGTCGTTTATGAAGACTTTACAGATAAAGAAAAAGTAATAGACTTCGGGCAATAAATTTTACTGGCAACCTTGAACCACCTGCATTAGTTGGGTAAACCGTTCCGTGACTTTACTATAATCATTTATACTCTTGTGTCCTAAAGAGTCTCCCCCGAGCAATTGGGGGGACTCTGAATAATTTAGAATCTTAAATCGCAGAGTCCTCTACGAGAGACTCTGCTTTTACTATAAATACGGACGGATGAATACACACGTTAGGCATAACACGCTACAGGTTTGTGCCGCACGCGGGAAGTCAATACATGTTGTGATAGCACTACTAATGCCACCGGAAATGTAATATAATAATTTAGATACCCTATCTATTTACCGTTTAACTGCTCGGCGTTTAATTTTGCATTCGAGTTTTCGAAATTCATCAAAATCTTCTCTACACTCTTTTCGGTTATCTGTAAAAAAGTATTCGGCTGCACGCCAATCCACACAACAAATACCAAAATAGGAACCAGTGCAAGCAGTTCATTTTTATTTATATCTTTGAGCGACTTGTTCTTATCATTCTCAATCGGTCCGAGCATCAGACGCTGGAATAACCAGAGAAGGTAAACAGCAGAAAATATAACAGCAGTTGTAGACAGAATCACATAGATATTTGAATCGAGGTTTGGAGAATCGTAAGCCCCCACCAGAACAAGAAATTCTCCTATGAAACCGTTTAAACCGGGCAAACCAATCGACGATAAACATATAACAAGAAATATTCCGGAAAAGATCGGCATGACTTTCATTAAACCTCCGAACTCTTTTATTTCTTTCGTATGCCTTCTTTCGTATAACATCCCCACGATCATGAAGAGTGCACCCGTAGACAAACCATGGTTGATCATTTGTATTACACTCCCCTGCATTGCCGTCTGTGTTAAAGCAAACGTACCAAGAACAATAAACCCAAGATGGCTTACAGAAGAGTAAGCGACAAGTTTCTTCATGTCTTTTTGTACAATGGAGAGCAATGCACCATAAATAATACCGATGACAGCTAATGTTGCTATGTATGGTGTCAATTTAACAAACGCTGCCGGGAATAAAGAAAGCGAAAACCTTATGAGTCCGTACGTACCCATCTTCAATAACAATGCAGCAAGAACAACACTTCCTGCGGTTGGTGCCTGCACATGAGCATCCGGCAGCCATGTATGAAATGGGAATAACGGTACTT
>JADHVP010000121.1 GCA_016783945.1 Ignavibacteria bacterium | reverse complement strand
TATGGTTAAAAAAAATTCTAAGTCGTGACTAATATCTTGATAATGTATTGCGAGCTTCCCGTGTTTAAAAAAAATGAATTTCGGTTGTACAAATTTCGTATATAAAATATAAAAAGTCTATAGAATAATGCATAAAAATAAAATTTTTACAATAATTCTATTTTGAAGTGCATTCTGAATAAGATTTCATTTTAAATTTAAATATAATTAAATTATTATACAATAAGATAACTTAAGAATTTTTGATTCCTTTAATAAACTATATCGTAGATTTTATATTTCCCAAGACTTGCATCGTGACCGGGAATAGATTAACTGATAACAATTCGAATAACTATGTAGAAGATGAGGTAATGCAATCCATACACAAAGTCACATCGGATGAATTAAAAGAAATGATGAGTAAGGTAAAATCCGATTATGCTTATACACTTTATAATTTTACTGAAGATAGTCCCCTCCAGCAAATCATACACCATTTTAAGTATCGTGGAATGAAGAAGCTTGGAATTTATCTGGGTGAAATAATTGGAAAAGAAATAATTAACAACACAAATGATATCGTTAAAACATTCGATATAATTATTCCTGTCCCTCTTTTTAAAACAAAAGAAAGGGAAAGAGGATATAACCAGGCTGAATATTTATGCAAAGGAATCAACAACATATTACAAATAGAATTCATAAAAGACCTTGTAAAAAGGATACGCCATACTAAATCTCAGACGAAATTATCACAGTCGGAAAGAATTGAGAATGTAAAAGATGCATTTGAGATTAATAAAAATTATGAAGGCAAGATTTCCGGGAAAAGAATAATACTTGTTGATGATGTTGTTACAACGGGTTCGACACTGAATGAAATCATTAAAGTACTTAGAAAAGAAGATGTTTCTCAAATTTTTATTCTTACCATAGCGATGGCAAAGAAATAATTACTCGAGGTTAATTAAAATTTTCTAAATATCCCTTCTCCTTATATTAAAACAAAATATTTAAAGCTATTCAAAATTGATCTAATTTCTAATTTACCTAATTGACCTAAAGAATACACAAATACCAAAGGATAAATTATTCTTTTTAAAAATCCAATGTGTTCATTTTAGTAATTAGGATTTGTTCATTCCTTAGGTCAATTAGAATAATTAGTGCAATTAGAAATTATAATTGTTTCTTCAACAACCGTCAGAAACCTTTTTCAATTCTTTTGTTATTGCCAAGATATCTTCTTCGTTATTAAATATATGTGGTGACAATCGCAGATATCCTTCCCTGTACGAAAAGAAAATATTCTTCTTCTCAATTTCCGTGTGTATATATTCATTTTTAGATTTATCAGCGTGTGAGAATAAAAGAATATTTGAACGGTGTTTTGAACTTAGGTCCGATTCAATCCGGTAGTCCGAGTCTTTCAATTCTTCTATAAAAATATCTTGAAGATTGAGTATATATGAAAAAATATTCTCAACACCCAACTTTAGAAATAAATCAATGGATGACTCCATCCCTATCATTCCAAGAGTGTTCAGTGTTGAGTTCTCATATGCTGTTCCATCCTCTCTAAAATTAAGCTTGTAATCAAGAAAATTCTTAAAATCATAATTTATACTTGCTGTCCCGATAAATGTAGGTTGAACAACTTTTTTCATTCTTTCCGGGATGTAAGAAAAACCCACCCCGCAAGGAGACATCATCCATTTCTGCGATCCCGCAGCGAGAAAATCCATATCAATCTCTTTTACATTCATCGGACAAACACCAGTACTCTGTATAGCATCAACAAGTAAATAACAATTGTTCTCTTTGCATATTTTGCTTATAGTGTTAAGATCATTTCGAAATCCGAGAAACTCTACAGAACTGATTGCCAGAACCTTAACATCATTTTCCTTAATTGTTTTTTCTATATCTTCAATCTTTATAATGCCTCTATCAGAAGGTATCATTACGGTTCTGATTCCTCTAAGCTTCTCCTGGTTTAACCATGGATAGACAACCGCCGGGAATTCACAATCAGGAAACGCAACTACATCTCCCCTGTTCAGCTTTAATCCATTTGCAAAAATATTTATTCCATGCGATGTGCTTGTTGTTAGAATGATTTCATTTTTATTTGCTCCGATAAGTTTAGCAATTTTTTCTTTTAATGTCTCGGATTTGTTTTCATTAAAACTCCCTAATGGTACATTCATATGAGTAAATTCGTTTATAAATTCAGTAAGTCTCCTGTTTGTCTCTAAAGAAAATTGGGAGTAATGTGCTGAGTCAAGGTAAACACACGATTGGGTTATGGGAAATAATTTCCGAACATCTTCAATCGATTTAATATTATCGAACAACTCTTTTATTTCATTCATTAATTTTCTAATTTATTTACTGCAATTACGCAAGCTTTATTTCCTGGCTATCCGTGCCACGACTATTGTCGTTGAATGAAAAATTGTCAAACATTTTATATCTTTATTGAGCCTAAGGTGTGGCACGGATATTTTTCAAATGTTACTAATCGTTTTGAGTAATTTCAGTTATTTATTTATTCTTCTTTGATTTTTTCTTTTTCTTAACTTTTTTCTGTTTATCTTCTTTAAGATTGCTTTCGTAAATCTTTTTATATTCATTATAATAGAACATAATGCTTCTCACATAATTATATGGCTCTTTCCAGTTGTTGAGTGTGCCGTAAGGAGGTCTCTTTGCTGTGGGCCAAACAAGTGCCTGTATTGAATCCTCAGAAGAAGCAAGAAGAGGGTAAGCTTCTTTAACGTTTTCCCATTTGTTATAATCAAGACCGAAGTAATAGGTTATGGTCATCGCATCAATGACACGCCCCAATCCTGCATTGTATGCGGCGAGTGCAAATTCATACTTATCTTCACCGACAAATTCGAAGTTTGATACAAGCGTTGCATAATAATAAATACCCGCTATCAAATTATTCTTGGGAGTTCTTGTATCTTCCAGACGCAACTGACTTTGCAGCCCGGAACCCGTCCTCGGCATTATCTGCATAAAGCCAAACGCCCCGGCTCTGGACTTTGCATAAGCATTAAAGAACGATTCCTGCCTGATTATTGCCAGGACTAATCTCCAATCGAGTTTATAATAATTGCACTCCTTAACGATAAGCTCACCGAACTCATCTACGAGTTCCTGAACATTTCCTATCTTAAATTCATCATAAACCTTTTTGACTCTATCAGAAATCCTCTCGAGGTCTTTTCTGTTTAAAGTTTTTATCTGCTGGTGGAAATTCGCATTTGAAGCAAACAGGTCGAGCAGCCTCGCCCAGTTTTTGAAAAGCGATTCCAGATAATTCATGTTCTGATAAGAATTGAAATAAACAATCTTATTAAAATTCGCTGTCTTTTTCGTGCCATCATCCATCGGGGAAATTATTAAATCACTCTCGGTATTCTTAATAGTCTGCCCCGATTCGCTTTGTTTATTTATCTCCTGTATGCTGTTAACAAGCGAGATTATAAGTATTATGATGATAAACACAAGTGGCACAAGTACAAACAACCTGTCTTTTGAATAAACACTTTTAATAAGCGATATTATTTTACTTTTTAATTCCACCTGTTTATGACCAATAAAAGAATGACGTTATTGCAATCAAATCTTGCCTTTTGTAAATACTTAAATTAAAAAATCGATATCTTAATTCCACTGCAAAATATTTTTCTTTTATTTAGTGGCATTTGTAATGCTGTCGTAACATGAGTTGACTTCCCGCGCGCGGCACAGACCTTTGCGTGTTAAGTCTTGCATTTTCAAAACTCACCCCCCTATTCCCCTTCTCTTAGTAAGAGAAGGGGGAACCAAAGGGGGATGAGTTTTTACTCCTCGATACGAAGCCCTGCTTCGTTATGCATACTTGGGATTAAGGTAACGAAGCTGGGGCTTCGCTACCAGGGGAACGACTTAATAGTTACTTTATACAAGTACAAAGATAACCTCTTTGATTTTTCAATATTATTTAATTAACTTTGGGATGAATAAAAGAAATATAGAGCATGAAAATTTCTGCTACGACCGGGTTCGATGAAAATTTTCAGAACAGAATATAAAAGTGTTTAATTAATCCTAATAATTAAAGGAGATAAATTGAAAAAAACAATTTTACTAATTCAAGTAGCAGTTTTATTTCTAACTATAACGGATGTTTATTCCCAGTGGATTCCTCAAACAAGCGGAACAACATGGAATTTGAGAGGTGTCTCATTTATTAATGCAAACACCGGGACAGTTGTTGGTGTCTCAGGAACAATTCGAAGAACTACAAACGGTGGAACAAACTGGTTTTCACAATCAGTTGATTCAGCAATACATTTGAATGATGTAGATTTGTTCGATGTAAATACTGGAATGGCTGTTGGTTGGACGACAGATAGTGCGGTTATCCTCTATATGATAATCCAAAATGAAGGCTGGGAGAGAGATACTGAAGTACAAGAACCCTGTCAAACTAGAAGCTTGGTATATATTAATGTATATACTGCTACTGTTGTTGGTGATAGCGGTACAATCATCAAAACCACAAATGGTGGAACAAACTGGTTTTCACAAACAAGTGGAACAACAAACGATTTGAGAGGTGTCTCATTTACCGATGTAAATACAGGAACAGTTGTTGGTCAAAATGGTACAATCATCAAAACCACAAACGGTGGAACAAACTGGATTCCACAAACAAGCGAAACAACAAATGATTTGAATGGTGTCTCCTTTTTCGAAGCAAATACTGGGTTTGCTGTTGGTGATTCCGGTACAATTATCAGAACCACGAACAGCGGAACAAACTGGATTCCACAATATAGCGGAACAACAAACATATTGGTAGGTGTCTCCTTTACAGATGCAAATAATGGTACGGCTGTTGGTACTAACGGTACAATTATCAGAACCACGAACAGCGGAACAAACTGGGTCTTACAACCAAGCGGAACAACAAACGATTTGTTTGGTGTTTCCTTTACCAATGCAAATACTGGGACGGTTGTTGGTGCTGAAGGTATAATTCTAAGAACCATAAACGGTGGTGTTAAGGTTATTAATATTTCCACCATAGTTCCTTCAAAATATCTTCTGGAGCAAAACTTCCCAAATCCCTTTAATCCAATAACTAATATTAGATTTGATATTCCAAAGTCAAACCATGTAAAAATCATTATCTATAATGCACTCGGTAAAGAATTAACTACACTCGTTAATGAAAAATTAGGTGCTGGAAGTTATGAAGTGGATTGGAATGGAAGTGATTATCCGAGCGGGGTATATTTCTACAAATTAACAACAAATGAGTTTTCGGATGTAAAAAAGATGATTATGATTAAATAAGACCACCCCAAGTTCTTTAAAATACGCTTAAAACCAAGCTTTTATCACTCAAATGCTCTTTTTCGCTTGTCAGAAGCTGTTTTTTACTGTTTCGAAGCGTCTGAACGGAAGTCCGATGATATTAAACGTTTGCCAGATGCTAATTTATGATGTTCCGAAGCTATTTTTCATCAGTCAGAAGCAATAAAACGGTTCTCAGAAGCAATTTTCGTTTGTCAGAAGCTTTTAAACCGTTGTCCGAAGCTGTTTTTCATTAGTCAGAAGCAGTTAAACCGTTGTCAGAAGCTATTTTTCATTAGTCAGAAGCTTTCAAACCGTTGTCCGAAGCTCTTAATCATTTTGTTCAGAGTCTTCTGACAAGTGTCGAAGACCTTCGGAGAAGCGATTAAGACCTTCTGACAAGTATCGAAGACCTTCGGAGGAGTGACGAAGACCTTCGGAGGAGTGATTAAGACCTTCTGACAAGTGTCTAAGACCTTCGGAGAAGTAAAAAAGGCTTTTTTAAGCAGTTTTTAAGCCTTTTCTAACCCGTTCCTGAGTGTAACCGGGAGCAAGTGTATAGAGATACTAATGTCAGGCATAACACGCAAAGGTTCATACCGCGCGCGGGAAGTAGAAACAGGTTAGTTAGCACTACCAATGTTACCCCATCAAAAAGATGCTGGGCAAGCAAAAAATAAATTTTCTCATCCCAATCCCCTTCCTGAAACTCTTAATACTTTTTACCTGCATCAAAATAATGACTGTAACTTATGACACTTATCTGAGTATATATAAAATGTAGATTTAAGAATTCGAAAAAGATTAAATATCATTTCATTTGATTTTTATTTTTCGGATTTTGCTCAATAAACAAATATAATTATGGAAGAATTCAATTTACAAGAAACAAATAAAGGAGATATATCAATATTGTATCTCGATGGTTTTCTGGATGCTCACACATCCAGCGAACTTGAAAATGCTTTCGAGAAATTGATATCGGAAAAAAGACACAACGTGGTAGTGAATTTTCAAAAGCTGTCATATATCAGCAGTGCAGGGCTTGGCGTGTTTATGGCTTACATCGAAACCATGAGGAATAATGAAGGCGATATTAAACTTTGTTCAATGAGCGATAAAATCTACAATGTTTTTGATATGTTAGGGTTCCCGATTTTGTTTGAGATATATAAGGAAGAAGAAACAGCTTTAGAAAAATTTCATTAATTTATTTTTTTACTGATAACATAGTATCGATTTTGGATGACCAAAATAAAATAGTAATTTCAAGTTCAACAAAGAATTTAGCACGCGTACGAAAGTATATAGAAGTAAAAGCTAAAGAAACGGGTGCGGATGCTGATACAATAAACCAGATTGTAATGTCAGTTGACGAGGCTTGCACAAATGTTATAAAGTATGCTCACCACTATGATACTAATAAAAAGATTAATATAGAAGTCTTCCAATCAAAGAAACAATTTAAAGTAAATATAACCTACGAGGGTTTGGAATTTGACCCTAACAATGTAGAAAATCCCGACATGGAAGAATACTTTGCAAAATGTAAAGTCGGCGGGCTTGGGATACCAATGATGAAAAAGTTTATGAACAAAATTGAATACAGATGTGGCAGTCCAAACATTAACTTCCTTACTCTTACAAAATCACTCGAGTAACAATCTCTCTTACCACATTTCAGTTGTAATAATTATTTATTAAATTACATTCAAGTAAGATCAATTTATTAAACGAATGCAGGATAAGGATGCAACACAAAAGCAGCTCGAAT
>JADHVP010000120.1 GCA_016783945.1 Ignavibacteria bacterium | reverse complement strand
ACACATTGTATGGGCGCAATGAAGACAATGACGATATTAATGAAATTGGTGTTTATCTCCAGTCAGAAACAAATCTATCTTCAAAATTAAAATTACTCCTGGCAGTACGCATTGATGACCATAATGTACTAAAAGACCCTGTGTTTTCACCACGTGCTGCCTTTATTTATAGACCAAACGAAAAACAAAATTTTCGGATAACCTATAATCGGGCATTTCAGACACCTGAACCGGGGGATTTCTTCTTCGATTTCAATGTATGGTCTTCGTTAGGGGGTCTTCCCTACGATGTTCGATTACGCGGAGTTCCGGAGACAGGTTATAATTTCAGACGTAATGGGAATGGAGGAATTGGAGGTTTGTATATGCAATCACCGTTTACACCAGGGCTTTTTGGGGGACCAAGTACATACCTGCCTGCTGAAGCTACGCAGATGTGGGGTGCGATAGTCGATATTCTATTGGCTCAGGGCATAAATATCTCAAGTTTACCTCCACCTAATTCAGGACAGGTCGGGACAATACTACGAATGCTTAATGTAAGTACAGAAAAATTTGAAGATATCGTTCCTGGGGACGTAATTGATATAACTCCGCTTGAGCCCGGTCGTACTACTACATTTGAAATTGGTTACAAAGGTTTGATTAATGATAAACTCGTATTGAATGCTAATGTTTATTATGAGAACAATAAAAATTTTATAGCTCCTTATGTAGTTGAAACGCCGAATGTTTTCTTTGAACCCAATTCCCTTACTGCTTATCTAAGAAATTTCATGTCGACTGCTTCTGCAGATTCGTTAGCTGAAGTAATCACAGGGATTCCTGTAGGTACTGTTACACCAAAGGAGGGAGACCCGGCTGATTTACTTGTAACTACACGAACGTTTGCAGATATTTCCCACTTCGGCGGAGAGTTGAGTCTGACTTATTACCCAAACAATTACTGGGCGTTCAACGGAAATTATAGTTATGTGAGCAAGAATTTCTGGGAAAGAAAAGAGGGAGAGCCTGATGACATTGCTTTGAATGCACCAAAACACAAAATTGGTCTGGGTATACAATATACTAATTTACAATTAGGATTAAATTCGCAACTTCGTATGCGTTATGTTAACGATTTTCCTGTAATTTCCGGAATTGGCATAGGTACAGTTCCTTCTTACTTTGTGATGGATTTATTCACCAGTTACAAGCTGCCATTCAATCGTAATTTTGAGGTTGTTCTCTCCTTACAGAATTTGCTTAACAAAAAGCACCGGGAATTTATAGCAGTCCCAGAGATTGGCAGATTAGCGATTCTACGTTTAAAGTATTCATTCTAACTTTCATTTATTCAAAATGTAACTGAAAAAGACATATAAGTTCTATTATAAAAGCATATGCAATTTAATAGAAAATTTATGTATTTATCTTAAGAATTATAAGTATCTAAATTAATTTAAAGACACAGCTTAAAATAAAAGCCTTTCGAGGAAAATCTTGCTAAATTAATTGACCTAATTCCTGCCTGCGGCAGGCAGGTCTAATTGACCTAATTGATCTAAATAATTACCAATATAAAATACCCAATGTCTAAAACAATACTTTGATAATTGGCTATTGAGACTTGTCATGCCATTTTTTTTTCATTAGAAATTGTGGTTTAGGATTTGTTTAGGTCAATTAGAGCAATTAGAAATTTAATTATCGACAACTTGTTGGTAGAGGTTTTGTCCTAAGAGCCTAAGGTTTCTATATTGTTTAAACCCTAATTCAACATTATATTATACAAAGCTCTTAAATTATGAATATAAGAGCAAATAAAACCAGTGCGAATTCAGTAGTGACATTTTTTAGTATTACTATAGGATTCGCTTTTTTATTGATATGATAGTTTCCTTCACTGAGGGATTCTAATATGAGCAAGGAATGTATATAAAAAAAATTTCTTACAACAAAAGAATTTTCTTATTCATCGATATTCTCGTAATATTATTCTGTGTACTTGGTGTATACCAAATAATTCAAAAAGCCGATCTTACTCAAGGAGAGAATAAGTTAATCAAAGTACACTCTTCTCATTCCGGTATTGTTGTTGATTCGGTTTTTCAAAGTAGTTTAGGTTATATAACTGCTGGTGATACTATTATATCGATTAACGGATATAACTTTCATACGGGGGAAGAATTAGAATTATATTTAGACGGAAAACAGATTGGAGACAAAGTTGATATAGAATATATTCACGATGAGGAATTAAGAAAAGACATAGTTGTATTAGTGAACTTCTACTCGAGCTTCTATATTATCTCAGTCGTAATCGTTGGATTTATATATATAGTACTTGCAATGTTTGTTTTATTAAGACGCTTTGACAAGAGTTATGCACATCTCTTTCATTGGTTGAGTATGGGTGTTGCGATAATAATGACAATGACCTGGGGAAATTATAAAGTAGTCCCGTTTGAATTAGGAATGATTAACCGAATTGGTCTTCACATTGGGTATTCTTTTGCTCCAGCACTTTTAATTTATTTTTCATTAACATTTCCAGTTGAGAAAAAATTTAATAAAAAGTTAGTTCTAATACCTCTGTATTTGGTTTCCACGATTTTTGTTATTGCGTTAAGTATTTGTTTCCTTATGTCCATTTCGGGTCCATCAATTTACTGGATGAGAAAGTATGCCGAATTATTTGATATATGCAGGTATTTTTTGCCAGTGGGTTTTGTAACATCTTTAATTCTTTTTATACACAATTATAGAATAGCAGATACGGAATCTGACAGAAAGAAAATGGGTTGGATGATTATTGGATTAGTATTAGGACCGCTATGCTATATCGTATTATGGTCTATACCATATTCTATTATGACTGATGGTCTTGTCCCTGAAGAGTTAGTAATTATTTTAATGGCTGCTGTTCCTATAACCTTCTCCATTGCCATTGTAAAATATCGTTTAATGGATATTGATATAATTATTAATAAAAGTATCGTTTATACTATAGTTTTAGTTTTCTTAATAATAATATATATCTCTATTGTAGCTATAATTACTTCTACAATCGATGTGCTAAATACTAAAGTACCTTCAATTCTATCCGTTGTCATTATTGTTTTGTTGTTTCAACCGATTAAAATCCGGGTAGAAAAGTTTGTCGATAAAAAGTTTTTTAGAGTTCAATATGATTTTAGAACTGCTTTGAATTCTTTCATAGAAGAAATTAAGCAAACAAATGATATTAATTCACTAGCTGATAAAATTGTTAGAAGAACCATCGAATTGATTCCAGTAAATAAAATCGGATTTTTCCATTTGCAATTACCGGGTAATAGAATAAGGCTTTTAGCACACAGGAATTTTGATTTTCTGGTTGGAAGGAGTGTCCGTTTTGAAATGGAAAAACTGAGAACAAATATTCCTTATCCAGTTGCTGTTTTCGGTAAAGTAGAATCCGGTGTGAAAGTAGAAATAGCAGATAAACAGGTTTTTCAGCGTTGGGGAATGGATTTGGTGTTCACATTAAAATCAGCTTCGAAAAGAATATTTGGTTTTTTAGTTCTGGGTGAGAAAAAAAGCGGACAACGATTTAGTGCTGAAGATATTGATCTTCTTAATACTTTTACTACAACAGCTGCAGCAACTATCGAGAAATTTCAACTACAGGAAGAAGTTATTTCAAAGCGATTGGAAGCTGAAAGACTGGAAGAATTAAATCAATTAAAATCATATTTTGTATCAAGTGTATCACATGATCTTAAAACTCCTTTAACTTCAATAAAGATGTTTGCTGAATTAATGAAAACATCGAAAAATATCTCTTCGAAAAAAAGCAATGAATATTTTGAAATAATCGAGGGGGAAAGTAATAGATTGACCAGGCTCATCGATACTGTACTGAATCACTCAAAGATTGAAAGTGGAGTTAAAGAATATAAATTTGAAGAAATAAATTTATCTGATGTTGTGCAGAATGTGTTGAGGTCGATGGAATATCAATTCAAGATGAAAAATTTTTTTGTTAACACTTCTTTTGGAGAAGAATCAATAATGATTAATGCTGATGCAGATGGAGTAACCGAAGCTTTAATAAACCTATTATCGAATGCATTAAAATATTCCGAAGATGAAAAATTAATTAAAGTGTCTACTTGCCGAATGGGTGAGTACGCAACAATTGAAGTAAGGGACTATGGTATAGGAATACCATCTGAAGATTTAGAGAACATCTTCGCATCATTTTATCGCTCAAAAAATTTATCAAAAGATAAGATTGGAGGTGCCGGTATAGGATTAACAATAGTTAAGCACATTATGGATGCACATAAAGGCAAAATAGAAGTAACGAGTATTTTAGAAAAGGGAAGTACATTTATATTACATTTCCCGCTAAGAAATAAGAATGAATAAAATATTAATAATTGAAGATGATCCAGCTGTTTTATTCGGCTTGGAAGAATTATTTAAGTCTGAGAATTATACTGTTGTAACTGTAACCAATGGAAAAGAGGGATTAAATCTTGCTTTATCCAGCAAACCCGATTTAATTTTACTGGATATTAATTTACCAGATTTAAGTGGCTTCGATGTTTGCAGGAAGTTACGGGAGAGTAAATTTATTAATCCGATTATCATGCTTACAGCTCGCACCGAACAGGTTGATAAGGTTGTCGGTTTAGAAATAGGTGCCGATGATTATATTACTAAACCCTTTGATTCAAGAGAGGTTATAGCCAGAGTAAGAGCCCATCTTAGAAGATCATTAAAGGACTCAATTCCTAAATCATCAATTATGCCGGATGATAATTATACGAGGAAGCTTTTGTCAATTATGTTTTCTGATATGAAAGACTATTCAAAGAAAATGAATTTGAATGAAAGTCTTGCTATCGAATTATTACAAACTCATAACGCAATTATGAATAAAATTATAAGAAAATATAGGGGGAGGGTTATCGAGATAATAGGTGATGCATATTTAACATCCTTTGAAAATGCTTTAGATGCCGTGTACTGTGCCCGGGACATACAATTAAAACTTAAAAATTATAATAATTCTGAAATTTCCGAAAAGCAAATTGAAGTAAGGATTGGGATTCACGTTGGAGATGTGATTGAATTCGAAAATAATCTTAAAGGTGATACTGTAAATATCGCTAAAAGAATCCAGGATATCGCAAGCCCAGGTTCTGTTGATATCTCTGCAAGTGTTTATAAAATTATTAAAAATAAAGTATCATTTCCTATTGATAAAAAAGGCAAACACAAGTTAAAGAATATAAAAGGTCCTGTTACTATTTATCGTATAGATGTGTAACTAAAAAAATAAATAAAATATTCCTAAAATAATTATTGGAGATTCAATATGAAACGAATTCTGATTATTGAGGACGATCCTGCAGTACTAAAGGGATTAAAAGATTCGTTGCAAGAAGAACACTTTGAGGTTTTGACTGAAGAAGATGGAGAGCTTGGCTATCGAGAAGCAAAAAAAGAAAATATAGATTTGATTATTTTAGATCTAATGCTGCCTTCTAAAAACGGAATTGACATTTGCAAGGATTTAAGAAAAGGGGGTGTTAACACTCCAATACTCATGCTCACCGTTAAAAAGGAAGAAGTGGACAAGGTATTAGGATTAGAAATTGGTGCTGATGATTACGTGACGAAACCTTTTAGCATTAGGGAATTAATTGCCCGCGTAAAGGCTTTACTTAGAAGGAAAGGTGATTTAAAAAAAGAAATCGAAGAATATTCATTTGGTAACATCAGCGTAGATTTTAAGAAGCAAGAGGCTTTTAAGAAAAAAGAGTTAATTGAACTTTCGGCAACAGAGTTTAAAATATTAAAACACTTTATACAACGAGAAGGAGAAATAGTTACAAGAGATCAACTTTTAGACGACGTTTGGGGTTATGATAATTTTCCTACAACACGGACTGTTGATAATCATATTCTTGCTCTCAGGAAGAAGATAGAGGATGATCCTTCTCATCCAATACATATATTAACTTTCCACAAAGCGGGTTATAAATTTGTGAGGTGAAATATGAGGGTGTTAAATATTCAAAAGGGTTCACCACATAGAAAACCTTAAGCTGCTATTTCATTACCTTTCTTTAAAGAAAAATCTAATGTCTTTTTCTTCTGATTCAATTTTCTAAACACTCTTTTTTGAGCATGGTGTCTTTGAAAAATTGAAAGCTTAAAATAAACAAAGGTAATGACTAAAATTTTTAATACAAATTGTGGAATTGATTCTTGAATTGATTGCTTTTTAATAATCTTAACCCAACGTTTTAATATTTTGTACGGTGAATAAAAAATTCGATTAATTCTTCTATAAGATTCGTAAATTTCATCTTCGGTTAAGTATTTGTGTCGAAATACGACATGGTCTCCCTCGTAGTGTGAAATATCATAATCAATTATTCTTTTTTCACTTTCCATTTGGCGGTATAAAGGAGTTCCGTAAATTGGTATCGCAATTGAAGGCAGAATTACGCTTACACCGATGTCATCTAACATGTCAGGAAGTTCTTCATAGTAATCCATAGTATCTTCATCCAGAGCAAACATTAAACCCACAAATGAAAGTACTCCTTTTTCTGTTAATTGCTTAAAAAAATCCTTGTATTCCTTTACTTTATTCTGTTTTTTATTTACCGCTTTTAGACTTTTTTCATTTATTGATTCCATGCCAATAAACGCCATTCTGCAATTTGCTTTTGACAAAAGATCAATGAACTCATTATCTCTAAGACACTCAACACTGAATTGAACACCTACAGCCCAAAATTTTAATTTTGTAATTGCTTTAATAATATCTTTCGCATTTTCAAGATCACCTCCCAAATGATTATCGAGGATCATAGCCATTTTTCTTTTAAACCATGGAAGACCTCTTGTGTTTTTCAGATCATAAATAACATCATCAACCGGTCTGGTTCTGTAAGGGACGGGTTTGATGTTAAGTTGACAATAAGTACATGAATGTGGGCAGCCTCTTGATGCTTCTGTAACTATCGGTACACTATAATTTTTTTCGACAAGATCGTAACGGGGAGGAGGAATATTTCTGATTGTGGGCGATGATTCTGAGTAATAACGCTTCTTAAGTTTTCCTCCTACCATGTCATTTACCATTTGCTGCCATACGTTTTGAGCTTCACCAACCAAGATTGAATCAAAGTGCAAAGATACTTCATCCGGAAATGTTGAAGCAAATTTACCGCCCCCTATAACAATTTTACTCATTGCGTGAA
>JADHVP010000119.1 GCA_016783945.1 Ignavibacteria bacterium | reverse complement strand
TATCAACGATTAAATCATTTGCACCAACGATTAAATCATTTGCTTTAATGACTAAAGCATTTGCATTAATGACTGATGCAATTGATTTAACAGTTAATTTGTGTTCTCAACGATTAAATCATTTGCTTTAACGATTGATGCATTTGCATTAACCATTAAAGCATACTACTTATTCATTAAATCAAAGAACTTTTTAAAAAGAACATATTGTAAAACAATTAAGGAAACTTCCCCTTTTATTTTGCTGTCAATATAAATCATTATTTTTCTTAAAAGGAATAAAATAAATTTGCTTGAATTAACTTTTGCGTATCTTCAAATATTAAAATTTTCTATTGTCTTTTTAAGAACTGATTTAGTTTCATCCGTATCGTATGTCTCACAATAAAATCTTAACAAAGGCTCTGTCCCGGATGCTCTAATAATAATCCATCCGTTTTCAAATAACAATTTATAACCATCGAGGTTATCAATATCAACAATTTTTCTCCCTGCTATCTCATCACCGATTTTGAGAGCATCACATATTTCCAATGTCTTGAGTTTCTTTTCTTCGGTCGTATGTTTATCTACCCTATTGTAAAAATATTTTCCGTATTCATCATCAAGTTCTTTCTTCAATTCACTTAATCTTTTACCCGTATCGGCAAGCATTTCCATATATAATAATCCATTAAAAACTCCATCTCTCTCAGGTAAATGTCCTTTTATTCCAATACCACCACTTTCTTCTGCTCCTATCAAAACATCATCGTTAATCATTATTTTCGATATGTATTTAAAACCTACCGGTACGGTTTCCAATTCAAGATTATTCTTTTCACAATATTTTTTTATCAATTCGCTTGTGGAAAATCCTCTAACTACTTTTCCAGTAAATCCTTTGTTTTCGTTTAAATATTTCAATAGCAGAGCAAAAGTTTTTTGCGCATCTAAAAAATCACCATTTTCATCTATAATAGCAATTCGATCTGCATCTCCATCTGTAACGATTCCGAGGTTATAATCTCCCTCTTTTATTTTTTTACATATTAATCCTAAATTTTTTTCTACAGGTTCTGGTCCACCACCTCCAAATGAAGGATTAAATTCTCCATGAAGCTGTTCAACATCTAATAGATTTGTAATTGTGTTCTGACCGGCTCCGTACATAGCATCATAAACAACTTTTAATCCAGATGTTTTTATTTTTTCAATCTCTATTTTTTCACGAAGACTATTAACATAATAACCATTACCATCGATGTACTCAACAAGACCTAAACTTTGAAGTTCATCAAATTTTTTGTAATCATTAACTTCAATTATATCTTTTATTTCATCCTCAACTTTTTCAATTTCTTTAGGATCCATTGAACCACCATACTCATCTTTCAATTTAAATCCGTTGTACATATAAGGATTGTGTGAAGCAGTAATAACAACTCCAAACGCTAATTTTTTATCTCTCGAAAGTAAAGAAATTGTAGGTGTCGTAACAAATGTATTAGTAAGATATACTTTAATGTTTTGACTCCCAAAAACTTCTGCAGCTGCATGTGCAAACTCCTTTGATAAAAACCTTGTGTCATATCCGATAACAATACCATTCTTTATCTTTGGATGTTTATTAAAAGCCCTTGCTGTAGCTAATGATACTCTTCTTACATTATCAAAGGTATATGTATCAGCAATCACTGCTCTCCAGCCATCCGTACCGAACTTTACCGGTTCTTCAGCATGGTTCATTTTTAAAATATAATTTGATTAAAATTTAGGAAACTCAAACGCGCCCGTTTTTATTAACCCAATCTTTTACGTAATCAACCGTCTCATAAGTAGGAGTACCAGGGGTAAATAGTTTTCCAACTCCAAGTTTCAGTAATTCTTGAATATCTTCCTCGGGAATAATTCCTCCACCAAATAATAAAACATCGGTTAATCCTTTTTCACCCATAAGCTTTTTTATTTTCGGAAAGATTGTCATATGAGCACCGCTTAATATACTTATTCCAATTGCATCAACATCTTCTTGAATTGCGGCTTCAATAATTGACTTAGGGGTTTGTCTTAGTCCGGTATAAATTACTTCGAAACCTGCATCTCGAAATGCAGCAGCTATAACCTTAGCTCCCCTGTCATGACCATCTAATCCAACTTTACCTATCAATATCCGAATTTTTCTACTTGATTTATTATTTTCGCTCATTTTTTTAATATTCAAGTGGTTAATTTAAATTATAAATAAAATTTCTTCAAGTGAATTAAATATCTGATTGACTGAATTCTAAACTTTTAAGATCCCTGTGAGATATTCTTTGATAAATATATACGGCAACTATACCAACTACAACTGCAAACCACAAAGTTGCGACTCTGATTATTATTGTTGAAGCAACTGAAATACTCTTTGGAATGTTTAACAAAACAAGTAGTCCGGTTAACGATGCTTCGGTCGCTCCTAAACCCCCTGGAAGCATTGCAAGTGCTCCGATTAATGTTGAAAATCCATAAATAAAAGTTGCTATTAATAAACTAACCTCTACATTTGTTGAAGTAGAAAATACATTCAGAACAACATAAAAACCTAAGCATTCAAAGAACCAAGCAAACACACTTATTATTGTTGCAACTAACAATGGTTTGATTTTTAACATTTGATATATGCTGTCATAGGCAGTATGGATTTTGTGAATGTGCTTAGAAATAATATTTATTCTTTCCAGATAGGAAATAACCTTCAATGAAAAATTTCTAACGCTCAACATAAAAATGAGAACTATAAAAACAATCCCGATAATAAGTAGCACTAACTGCCCATAATCGAATACGAATGCGCCAACTATACACAATATCACAATCGACACGAAATCGGTAAGTCTTTCAGATACAACTATCGGAGCAGATTTACTAACAGGTGTTCCATTCTCTTCTTTCAATAAATACGATTTGAGAATTTCACCCATCTTTCCCGGAGTAACACTCATAACAAATGCTGAAAGAAATATTAGAAAACTTTTTTTAATCGGAAGCTTTATATCAAGAATTTTTATGTAATATTGCCATTTTAGAAATCTAAAGATGTAATTGCAGAAGGCAAGAAGGAGAAGTACCGGAAACCATAACCAGTTAAATTTTGAAAATGCATCTAATAGATTATCGAAGTCCGCGTATATACTGAAAACTAAAAAAATTACAGCCCCAAAAACTGCCGATAAAAGTATTTTTTTCTTATACTTCGAAAACATTTTAAACTATGTACACTCTATTTCATAAATTATTTTTATCTACATATCATTATCGTTGCAAGAAATTCTTATTATCCTTAACATTAAACTAAAAGCTAAATAATATCAAAAAGAATCCTATATAGTTTGAGTAAAGGTAATCCAACAACATTATAATAATCACCTATTATCCTATCGATGAACAAACAACCAAAATCATCTTGAATCCCATACGCACCCGCTTTATCTAAAGGATAGTAGTTCTTTACATAGAATTTTATTTCATCATCATGAATGTCTCTGAAATGAACAGCAGTTCGTTCATAATCAAAAATTTCATTACCATTCCTTGTATCGATTACATTAATTCCAGTATATACATTATGCTTATTCCCACGAAGCTGTTTTAGAAAACTAACTGCTTGATTTAAGTTTGCGGGTTTATTGAGTAACTTTCCATTTAATACAACAACTGTATCAGCACCAATGATTATCTCCTTCCTGAAATCTAAAGCAACTTTCCTGGATTTGTTTAGAGCATTTTGCTTAACCAGCATTATTGGATTATAATTATCTTTTACTAGTTCCTGGATGCCGCTGTCAATAGATATAAATTTTAAACCTATCTGTTTGAGAAGCTTGATTCTTCTTTCAGATTTCGATGCCAAAACATAATTTCTTTTGAAAAGCCTATTTAGTTTTTTTCTATCCAAATTATCTTTTCTTAAATATGAAAGCTAATATTGCAAGTATGATTACCGCCCCGAATACAGAGATTACAAAACTCAATATATCACTCGACGTTGAAAAAAGAAAATGTCCAAGTTGAGAACCGACTATACCAGCTATTATGTATACGATCATCCTTACAATAAAACTTTCCATTATCCTGCTTTCGGTTCCAACAAAAAAGGAAGCAATAAAACCAATTAACCCTCCAACAAGAATTTTTGTTAAAGTTAACTGCCCTAAAATATTATCTAATTCAATCATGATAATTTAAATTAAGTTAAGAGTTCATTAACTTTTTCTATGACCTGTTCTCGACCAACGATAATTCTTTCACCCGTTCTTCTGATTTTAATTTCTATATTATTATCTTTTAAGTTTTTTTCACCGACTATCACTTGAATGGGAACACCGATCAAATCTGCATCCATGAATTTAAAACCTGGTCTAACATCAACCCTATCATCATATAAAATATCTAAACTTTTATTTGATAACAACTCATACAACTTATCAGATGTCTCTCTTACATTTTCATCATTAGCGTTAACGCTTATTAGATGAACATTAAACGGAGCAATCTCACCACTCCATATTATTCCGTTCTTATCATGATTCTGTTCTATGTAAGCAGCTGCAATTCGTTCAACTCCAATACCATAACTTCCCATTATGATCGGATTTTCTTTCCCATCTTTATCAAGAAATAAAGCCCCCAATGCCTCTGCGTACTTTGTGCCAAGTTTAAAAATATGACCAACCTCAATTGCTTTAGTTATCTTAATCTTGCTTTTCTTATCAAAGGTTAATTCCCCATCCTTTACAACTCTTAAATCATGATACTCAATATTTGCTACGTCTCGTTTCAAATCAATATTCTTAATGTGATAATCATTTTTATTTGCACCGCTGATAAGTTCATCAGCATCTTCGAGTAAATGATCAGCTACAATTCTCACATTCTTATTTTTCAAGCCAATAGGACCAATCGAACCGGCATCAGCACCCGTTACTTGCAATAACTCTTCCGGATGTCCCGGGCGAATTGCCAGACTCACTAAATTCTGCAATTTAGTTTCATTAACTTCATCATCTCCACAAACAAGAACGAGTATGTATTCATCTTTTGCATTCTCATCTTTTGATGGATCGACAAAAACTCTTGACTTTGCTAATCTTGATTTATCATTAAGATTCAGGGAATCCGCAAGTTCATCAATCGATTTTACGTTTGGTGTATGAAACTCTTCATAATTAAGATTTGAATTTTTTCTGCCAATCTTATCCTTAAAGGAAACCGCTACTTCAATGTTTGAAGAATAACTACCGTTATCACTTATAGCTACAATATCTTCTCCAGCGTTGGACTCTACCATGAACTCTTCTGATTCGCTTCCCCCCATAGCACCACTACATGCTGTAACTGAAAAGAAATCAAGACCGCACCTGGTGAATATATTCTTGTATGCTTTATCCTGATCTTTGTAAGATTCATCGAGCCCTTCCCAGGTTGCATCGAATGAATAAGCATCTTTCATTGTGAACTGCCTACCCCTCAAAACACCCGACCGTGGACGAGCTTCATTACGAAACTTTGTCTGAATCTGATACCACATCTTTGGCAGATCTTTGTATGAGACAAGATTTGGTTTTGCAATGGATGTAAACACTTCTTCATGAGTTGGTGCAAGAACAAGCTCACGATTTTTTATCCTGAACATCGTATCTCCGTAATCTTCCAATCTCCCTGTCTCATGCCAGAGTTCATTCGGTGAAAGAGCTGGAAGCAAGAATTCATTCCCTCCAATCGCATTCATCTCTTCACGAATAATTTGCTCGATTTTTCTAAATACGATATAACCGAGTGGTAGATAAGAGTATACTCCTGAAGTGAGCTGCTTAATCATACCTGAGCGTATCATAAGTATATGCGAAGCAACTACAGCATCAGTCGGATCTTCCTTTTGTGTGGGAATAAAAAAATTAGATAATCTCATAAAAATTGTTATATAAGTAACAAATATAGAAATGTAATTTATAGATTACAATACAAATGAATAGACCAGATGTCTTTCTGAAGCTTTCAAAGACTGTGATTCCGATTCACCTTATGTTACATTTTGTTGAAATACTAATATCACTCGTTAAACTTTACTCACATATTAAGTTTTATTGACAGTAAATTTTATTTATTTTTACTTATAGGTTTTCACAAAGCGTATTTCTAATTCAATTTAATGCTACTCTTATTAATTTAAAATTTTTAAAGCCAATTTTAACTTTATCATAAAGGAGAAATAAAATGTTAACCTCAAAAAGAGTTCTGATTGCAACTCAATGCGATTTTGTATTTGGTAAAGAATCATCGGAATGTTTCATGTTACCTGTTAAACAACAAAATAGATTAAAGTATCTTATTAATATAATAAACTTAAAAAGGAACATCGAATGTTCTTAAAACAATTCTTAACCGGGGGAGACCGAAACTTTGGGTATTTAGCTGCTGACGAATCGACAAAGCTCGCTTCTATTATCGATCCTTCATACTCTCCTCAACTAATTTATGATTTTGCAAAAGAAAATGATTTTAAAATCGAATACATTTTCTGTACTCATGATCACTACGACCACACAAACGGAAACAATGAAATTATGAAATTGACCGGTGTTCTTCCCCTTCTTTACGGAGATAAAGACTCAAAAACAGGAGTATCAATTTTAGATGAGGCTGTACTTCCACTGGGTAATCTAAACATAAAAATACTATACACACCCGGTCATACAAATGATTCTATTTGCATTTATATAGGAGATGCTGTTTTCTCAGGGGATACTTTGTTTGTCGGGAAAGTAGGCGGAACAGATTTCGGTACTCAAGCAATAACCGAGTACAATTCTCTTCATAATAAATTGATGACATTACCGGATTCAACACGTGTCTTCCCGGGACACGATTACGGTGTAGCACCGAAGTCAACTATAGCTCACGAGAAAAAAACAAACCCATTTCTTCTTAGACCTGATGTAGAATCCTTTATTAATCTAAAAAAGAATTGGGAAGAATACAAAAGAATACACGGTATCGCATAATAATTAAACGGATTCAAATTAAATTATTAGTAAAACTTTCATGAAATGTTAGAAATAGATAAGCTTAAAGAAATCGTATCTACTGCGAGACGTATTGTAGCATTCACGGGTGCAGGAATTTCAGCAGAGAGCGGTATACCTACCTACCGGGGTGATGATGGGGTATGGCACAAATATGACCCTGCAAAATATGCTAATATTCATAACTTCTTAAAAGACCCTCAGTATTATTGGAATTTCTTCAAAG
>JADHVP010000118.1 GCA_016783945.1 Ignavibacteria bacterium | reverse complement strand
ATGAAGTTCAGATAACACAAAACGCCGAATGGCTGAACCTTGTATTGAAAGACAATCCCGAAAAGTTAGAAGCAACACCGGGCAACCTTCTTCCAATAATGGTTAAGGCAATACAGGAATTAAAAATCGAAAATGATGAGTTGAGAAACAAAAATGATAATCTGGAAGAGAAACTCGCGAAGTTTGAGCAGATGCAAAGTTATCTTGTAGATGAAATCGAGAAGCTTAAATCTAATGAAGGTGAAGTTCTGAAAACAAGTTCAAAATGAAAACATAGATATTATTTTTCATCTTTTGAAACGATATGAAGTGGCATAGTCAAAGGCGAAGCTTTGTATTTTTTGTGCCCGTCAGTTCCGATTAATAGGGATTCCAGACGGGAATAAAATTTGACCTGTCAGGAGAAAGTGTCTGTCCGAGAACTACTCATTTTAGGTAGTCGCAGGCTTCATGCCTGCGTTTAATGAACAAAAACGCAACCTAAAGGATGCGGCTACCAATATATATGAGTTCTCGGACAAGCTAAAACTCCTGACAGGCACAAGGGGTATTTTAATTAAGAAATCTTATGAAAATTAGAACTAACATTCTTCTCACATCACTCCTAATTTTCTTCATAAGCAGCACATCGCTTGCACAAACCGACACATCGAATCGGCATAGCAACAAGCAATTTTCGTATCGAGTGAAAAACTTTTTGTGAAACTTAGTGTCTTTGCCTGACCCGTCACATAGTGACCCCTTTGGGGTAGGGAAGTATGACCGTATCGGGGTGTTTTTGTGGCAAAGCAAAAGAATTAGTAATGGACTAAGAATATTATTTGATTTAACTGTTTAGTCATTTATTATGGGTATTTGCGTTTCGATTATAATTGAAAAGGATTAAATTGACAATAGTTAAAATTTTTATGTATGTTGAGCAAGAAAAAAATAGAAAATAAGTTAGCAGAGTTAAAACCTGTTTTAAGTACCAGATATTCTGTCAAGCGATTGGGTTTGTTCGGTTCTTATTCAAACAGTTTGCAAACGGAAGAAAGCGATGTAGATATACTCGTTCAGTTTCAAAAAGGACATAAAGGTTTTTTCAATTTTATCCGTTTAAAGACCTTTCTCGAGAATGAGTTAGGAGCAAAAGTTGATTTGGTTATGAAAGATTCTGTCAAACCGAGATTAAAAAAGAAAATCTATGGAGAAGTCCGTTATGTCTAGAAAGAAACGCGATTACATTTTTTTCATACAGGATATAAAAGAATCCATAGAGAAGATAGAAAAATGGACTAGTAAAATTAGCTTTAAGGAATTTAAAAAAAATGAAATTTTGATAGATGCCGTAATAAGAAATTTAGAAATTATTGGGGAAGCAGCGAGGAACGTACCTCCTGAAATAAAAGAGAAATATAAAGATGTAGAGTGGAAGGAAGCTATTGGATTCAGAAATATTCTTACGCATGATTATTTTGGAGTCGATAAAGAAGCTGTTTGGGATACAATAAGAAATGACCTGCCTTTATTGAAAAAACACATTAGAGAATTGTATAACTCAGAGAAATAAAGAACATCCCTGCAACATTCAAATCCTTGAAGATAGTAAGACATTAGTTAAAAGTCCTCTTTAGGAATAGCAGAAATGCTTTTGGGTTACGAAAGAGGCTTTTGTAACCAGGGTATAATAAACCGACTCTCTATCGTCTTTTCTCATTTTTCGTTTATCAAATACAGTCGGTTATCGTCCACCTTGTAAAGCAGAGGTGCTACTGTTATTTTCGGATACCTTAACCGCAGTCGTTTTGTTTCACTCGTTACGAAGTCAATTTCGTTTTCTATTTCAAACATCGGTGCAAAATGCATAAAATGTTCTTCCGCTAGTTCTCTCTCCCAGCCAGCTTTGTCTACAAGTCCGTTAATGAACTGTTCTTTGCGTGCAACGAGGTTAACCATACCGCAGTTGTTGTGTCCGATGAGAGCGATGTGTTCAACGTTTCCAACTGCTATTGCATAAGATACTTTGAATTCGCTGTATCTCAAATTTGCTCCGCCCGTTCGTATTATAAATGCAAAGTTATCAGGAATACGTAAATGTTTTCGGTTGTCCATACACATTCCTATCAGTAGTTGTGCTTTTGTGTATGAGTCCAATTGTCTGTTGAGGTTGTGATATTCCAGCAGTAGTCCAATAGGTGTTTCTCGGTATTCCGGAAAGATGTCGTTTGTTTTTGAAATGTCGATTAGTTGATTCATAGTTTTTTTTATTCAAGAAATGTTACTTCACCGGATGTGACATCGTAATAAGCACCGACAATCTTGATTTTGTTTTCTTTTACTAATTCATCAATTACAGGACTTGATTTTAATATTTTTTCAATGGTCAGCTTTATATTATTTTTTGAAGTTTCGTTTACCATATCTTTTATGTTTGTAGTGTCGCCTACGATTGCAGGTTTGATTTGATCAACTAACTGTGTCAGGTTTCCCAATTCTACATTATCTATTGCTCCTTTTACAGCACCACAATTATTGTGACCCATTACTACAATTAATTTAGAGCCGACTACTTTAACTGCGTACTCCATACTACCCAAAATATTCGGATCTTCAATATTTCCTGCAACACGAGCTACAAAAATATTTCCGATGCCCTGGTCAAAAACAATTTCGGGTGGAGTTCGGGAGTCGATACAAGTCAGAACAATCGTATGAGGATGTTGACCATCTTTAGTTTGTTCAATTTGATTTTTATAGTCGGTGTTAACAAGCTTTCCATCTAAAAATCTCTTGTTGCCGGCTTTCATTTCTGCCAATGCATCATCAGGGGTATTAACCTCTACTGAGTTTTTAACAATGTTCTCTGAATGAGTTTCGGTTTCATTGTTTGTTTTGTTTTGTCCACACGATGCAATTAAAAGACCTGTGCAGATTACGAGAATTTGAAGAATTACTTTTTTCATTTTGTTTATATTAAATTAAAATTGAGGTTTCAAAATAAACTGTTCTGTATTTTTTTAAATAATTTATTCTTTTTCACTAAATGTTTAAAGTTATTAAGTAAAATTGTATAAGGAGAGACTTCCAAAATTAATGCTACTGATAGGAGAAAACAGAAACCTTCTACTAAGTTGCTTCTAACTCTTCAACCTTCTTTACAAACCAATCCTTCCATTGAAGGTCTTCAGTTTTATGGATGCTTTCTTTTAACTCATTAATTTTGTATTCGTCTTTTTTTAATCGAGTATTGTTTAATGCTGAAAGGAATTTTATGAATGTCGAAAATTGTATCCTCCTGTTTTCAGCAATGAATTTGTTGCTTTTAAAGAAATGCCGGGTGGTATCGATCGCAGAATTTAAAACATCGTATTCGTTAAGTTCATAATATAATCTAGCTTGCAAAAGTTTCACGTCTATTTTTAGATATAGTTCGTCTGTTTGAATTTTGGATAGATATTCTAGTGCTTTCTCATAATTATTTTTTTCAGCTTCAAGATATGCTTTGCAAAAACCATAAACAGTATCCTGATAGTCTGACCGTAATTCTTGCATATAAGTTTCTAAAAAACTTTCAGCCCATTCAAATTCTTTTAATTCGGCTGCATTCTGTAAAATGTTTTTATAAAAGTTTTGAGATATATACGGATCAACCTTGTAGATTTTCTTTTCCAAATCCATTTTCAGTATATCGAAAAATTCACGCTTGAATTTTGTTTCTCCAGCCCTGATTTTCCTGCGGCAGTAATTTTCAAGGTTGACATAAATATCACACTGTCTTGCAAGACTTATCTGCTTTTCGTTTTCTAACAAGAGGTCTTTGATATTATAGAAATATTTTTCGTCCTTGTTTTTAAGAGCCATTACCATATTGTAATAGATTTGTATAAGAGGAACATTAGAGAGTGATTCGATGTCGTAGCAAGCAATAAGCTTTTCAAAGAAGCTAGTATCTATGTCCAATTTATATAGAATCTTTGTGTTTAATATGAAGCACAAGAATGTTAGCACTTTTATTAAAAAATAATTTGCAAGATTTACAAATGGTGTTTCTATGTTAGATTTCGTAAAATATTTCTCATACTTGTCCTGGTATTTTTTTTGAAGGAAATACAATTTCTCATATTCCATTATGAATTTATATTTAAAGAATTCAGCATCTTGATAATCGAATTTATTAATATCTAAAATCGCTTTATCAATTTCTTTTCCCGATTCATCATAAAGTTCTCTTTCGTATAAATCATATATCAGAACCTCTTTATATCTATAATTATATATGATATCAGTAAAACGTTTGTGTGTTATATATTCCTTTGCGTTCTCATAAAGCTGATGTATAAGTATCCTGAGATTATTGTCTTTGTAATCTTTCCCGGGAAATATCTTTTCGAATACATGTTCTTTCGAAAGTTTATCAAAGTCAGGATAATCTTTTCTCAGTATTTCATAAAGTTTAATAACGTTCTTGTTCTTATTAAAATATGGTGATGAAATGAACTCACTGAATTTTTTAATTTCTTTAGGAGTGAATGTCTTTAGTAACTTAATGAGCTGGCTGTCTTTCATTTGCATTAATTAAAATTTGAAACAACGGTACTAATTGCTCTTTAAGAAAAATGCTTTTTTACGATGTTTATAATGATAAATTGTATCCTACTACAAAATTAATGTTAAATTTCAAATAACAATATAGAAAAATTTTCCAAAAACATTTTTTATAACAATTCAGGGTGAATTTTTATCTTAAGTATTTAAAAATTTATAGTTCTATAAAAACTGACGTGCAGTAAACTCTCTAACAATTTAAAATATTCTTCTTTGTAATCGCTGAAATAAATATACTATATTTGTATTGAATTAATCAATGTTATAATGATAAGGGATGCAAAAACAGTAGTGATTAAAATTTCTAAGAAGTTATAACCTTAAAATAATTTAAGTTCTACAATTTGTGTTTGTCTCTGAATTAATAGTATACGTGATGAAAGATAAAAGTGAAAAATATAAAATCGAATTAATGGAAGATGCAAAGTTGAAAAACTCTCTTTCATCGGGAAAAACAAAGATTATATATTTTGAAAAATTCAATAACCGCAGGACAGCTAAAGCAAGATTGAGAAAGATTGAATCACTTGACCGAACAAAGTTAGTCGAATTAATTAAAGGTTCAAATCCTGAAATGCTGAATCTGATAAATTGTATTTAAAAAATAAAAAGAATGATTTCTCTAAACAATATTTGTAACATAAATCCAAAGGAGGGCATTAAATATACATTACTTAAAACTTTATTAATGTTTCATCAATCACAATTTATTTTTAAAAAATTTAAAAACTAAAACTAAGGAGAAACAAAAATGTTAAAAAGTATTTTAATTTCGACAGTCATGCTTCTTTTTGTAACTGGTGTGATTTTTTCACAGACCGATTCACCCGAACAAAAAAGCGGTCTTAAAAACACAGTAACAACAGAAAAACCGATACCTCAATATTTACTCGACCAGTTGGAGATGGCTCAGCGAACTGAGAATATTGAGGAAGAAAATCGGATTATGAATATACTTAATTCGAAATATCTTGATGTTACATTTTATAATTCATTTCTACCCTACAATGCTGTTGTAGAACAGGGTGAAGATGAAAAAACACACAACCCACCTTATAATCCTGACTGGCTGGGCACTGATATTGAGGTTTATGCTCACAGTGATAATACAACCAATGTCACTAATAGAACACTTGATATGAAGTATTGTATGGATAATGGTAAACTCTATATTGCATCTTGCGTAAACATTCCAAGTTGGCACGGCATCAGAGTATTCAGTTCAAGCAACAGCGGTGCATCATGGGTTTATGAATCAGGTTTAAGTAACAATGCAACGTATTGGACCGGTTTATCCATGACTGTGGAGCAAAGGGCTGACGGGATACCCGATTCAGTTAGAGTTAATATTTTCTATACAGAATCCAATTATTCAGGAGGTTCTGATGCCCGGTTAGGATTTTGGTCATTCAAGCCTGATGGTACCGCTTACCATGTATACAAAATTATAGGTACTCCTACTTCAGGGTATAAATTCGTCTGGCCCTCAGCATACAGCAACGGGAACTTCCAATCATCCAGTACTGATATAGGATGTATTGTTGGTGAATATAATAATGCTGGTACAACTTGCTATCAAATGAGACAATTTTATATGAGTAATTTTTCCTGGATTTTCTCAATCACGTCATGTAATACCGGATGGAATGAGTTCCGTCCATCTGCTGTGTATAAAAATGACCCATCTGGTACTGATAGTGTATATATTGCGACAGAAAGGAGATTCACTACTCCAGCTACTTATAAACTAAGAGTCTTGAAAACCCGGTATTATGGTGGAATCACAGCTGCGTGGAATTATCTTACCATAACTACGGGTACTACAGGTTATGACCATAATCCTTGTTTAGCAATTGAGGATAAGTTATCTCCAACACGTCTTGTAATAACCTATACACAAAATAATTCATCATCATCGGTATATGGCTATGGCAGAAGAAGTTATAGTTTGTATGGCGGGGCAGGGACCTGGAGTGAGGGTTCTTTAGGTAATTCTGCTTCTACGAGTTATACCTGGGTTAGCTGCGATTCAACCATCGGGACTTTGACTTCAGGTAATTGCACTTACCTATGGGGTGATAGTGATTCATTAAACGTGAGAAGATCCACTGTCTCTAATTTGGGTGGTTCTACCTACTATGACGTTGCCAGTTATTCAATATCAAGCACAGCGAACCCGGTTTGTGCAGTATATAACAACAGCAGCGGAAATCATAGAAGAAGCACATTCGCTTATTGGAGATATGTTAATATAATTATTGGAGTAAAGAATATTTATTTTAATGCGGAAAATTTACCAACAGGAATTACGAACACAAATGGAATTGCTAATACATATAACTTGTCACAGAATTTCCCAAATCCATTTAACCCAACGACAAGCATAAACTTCAGCATTCCACAAAATGGGCTTGTGAAGCTTGTTGTTTATGATTTACTGGGTAAGGAAGTTGCGACTCTTGTAAATGGTGAGCAGAACGCAGGCTCATACCAGGTAACATTCGATGCATCTAAGCTGAATAGCGGAGTGTATTTTTACAAGATTACATCAGGTGATTTTTCTGACGTGAAAAAAATGCTTCTGGTGAAGTAATTTAGATAACCCCACTCCCCTTTAATTCCCCCCATTGACAGAGAGTGTCTCAAAACTAATTGTTAAATTTATTATTTTTGTAGAAATAAAAATTTAAATATGTCACATCAAATTAAAGCAAACTACAGTCAGGATTTTTTACTTCCTCCTTCACTTGAGGATTGGATACCATCTGATCA
>JADHVP010000117.1 GCA_016783945.1 Ignavibacteria bacterium | reverse complement strand
GTGTTTCCATAATTAATAACAATAATGAAGTTAAGAGTTTTAAGAAGGCTGGTAAGGTTTCTGATTTAGAAAAAAGTCTTGATATAGACGTTTACCAGGGGCATATAGGGATTGGTCATACAAGGTGGGCGACTCATGGTGAACCGAATGATGTAAATGCACATCCTCATTACGATATGGACAATAAGATAATGATAGTCCATAATGGAATAATTGAAAACTATAAAATAATAAAGAGAAAGCTTACTCAGGAAGGATTTACGTTTACTACTGATACCGATACGGAAGTTCTTGCAAATCTAATAAGCTACAATTATATGAAGACAAATAATTTCGAAGTTGCTGTGAGATTATCGCTTATTGAGGTTGAGGGCACGTATGGAATAGCATGTTTGTGCGCTAGTGAACCGGATAAAATTGTCGTTGCAAGGAAAGGAAGTCCCTTAATGCTTGGAATTAGCAACGAAGAGCTTATAGTTTCTTCTGATGCATCAGCAATAATAAATCATACAAAAAATGTAATGTATCTTGAAGACGGTGAAATGGCTGTTTTAGGGAAAAATGGTTTCCAGTTGAAGACTACCGAAGATAAAGATATTTTCAGAAACGTTGAAGTTCTCGATTTTATTCTCGGTGAAGTAGAAAAAGCTGGATACGAGCATTTTATGCTAAAGGAAATATGTGAGCAGCCGGATACAATACAAAATACATACAGGGGAAGAATTAACTTTGATACCGGTGTAGTAAAGCTTGGAGGATTAGAAAGCGTTTTTGATAAACTGTTAAATGCAAAAAGAATAATAATAACTGCGTGTGGTACAGCCTGGCATGCCGGTTTAGCGGGTGAGTATATGATAGAACATTTTTGCAGAATTCCGACTGAAGTAGAATACGCTTCAGAGTTTCGATACAGAAGACCGATCCTTAATAAGGATGATGTAGTGATATTAATTAGTCAGAGTGGTGAAACCGCAGATACTTTAGCGGCATTGAGGGAATCAAAAAAACACGGTGCAACTGTGATTGGAGTTGTTAATGTTGTAGGCAGTACAATAGCCCGCGAAGTAGATGCTGGAACATACATTCATGCAGGTCCTGAGATTGGAGTAGCCTCTACTAAAGCTTTTACTTGTCAGATTATGTCTTTAGCGTTGATAACTTTAATGATAGCGGGTGAGAAAGGAACAATTAGTAAAGAGGAAATGATAAATTGTGTCAATGAATTAAAAAAGGTTCCTGAACATATTAAGCATATAATAGACATGAAAGATGATTGTAAAAATATAGCAGAAGAGTTCAAGAATGCTAAGAATTTTCTTTATTTAGGGAGAGGTTTTAATTTCCCTGTTGCTCTTGAAGGTGCATTAAAGCTCAAAGAAATATCTTACATTCATGCAGAAGGTTATCCTGCTGCTGAGATGAAGCATGGACCGATTGCTCTTATTGATGAAAACATGCCGGTTGTGTTTATTGCCCCAAAAGATAGAACTTATGATAAAATTATTTCAAATATTGAAGAAGTAAGAGCGAGAAAAGGAAAGATTATAGCAATAGCAAATGAAGGCGATGAGGAGATAAATAATTATTCTGATTATATTTTAAGAGTCCCGGCAACAATTAACTTATTTGCACCTATTATAAACGTAATTCCACTTCAGTTCTTATCTTACTATATAGCAACAGCCAGGGGGTGTAATGTAGATCAGCCCAGGAATCTTGCAAAGAGTGTAACCGTTGAATAGGATTTGATATAAGTTATTTTAAAACCTTTATGCTGAAATATTTTACCTAAAATTCTTTAATTCTTCATTTGAAAAAATATCCATTTTAAGTATATTCATTTTTTATTATTTAAAAATTAATTGTAAGTAATATTATATGTCAGGTAATGGGATTAATAAGGGAAAGATAATTCAGGTGATTGGACCCGTAGTAGATATAGATTTTTCAGAAGGATATCTCCCGGCAATCAATACTGCAATTAATATTAAAAGAACTACGACTGAAGGTACAGAAGGAACATTAGTTGTTGAAATCCAGCAGCATTTAGGGGAATCAAGAGTGAGAACAGTTGCTATGGACTCAACCGATGGTCTTGTAAGAGGTATGGAAGCGATTGATACCGGTTCACCGATTATGATACCCGTTGGAAAGGAAGTGTTAGGAAGACTTTTAAATGTATTAGGAGAACCAATAGATGATAAAGGTCCCATTAAAACAAAAATAATGTATCCGATCCACAGACCGCCTCCTGAATTTTCGGAATTATCAACCGAACAGGAAATGTTCGAAACTGGGATTAAGGTCATAGATTTACTTGAACCTTATACTAAAGGCGGAAAGACCGGTCTTTTTGGAGGAGCTGGTGTTGGGAAGACAGTTATTATTCAGGAGTTAATTCATAATATTGCTAAAGAGCATGGTGGTTATTCTGTGTTTGCGGGAGTTGGTGAAAGAACAAGAGAGGGGAATGATCTGTATCTTGAAATGACGGAGTCCGGAGTTATAAATAATACTGCGCTTGTATTCGGTCAAATGAACGAACCACCCGGAGCAAGACAAAGAGTGGGTTTAACGGGTGTAACTATTTCTGAATATTTTAGAGATGAACTCGGTAAGGATATATTACTTTTCATTGATAATATTTTCAGATTTGTACAGGCAGGCTCGGAAGTTTCTGCCTTATTAGGAAGAATGCCTTCTGCGGTTGGTTATCAACCGACGCTTGCTTCGGAAATGGGTGACCTTCAGGAAAGGATTACATCGACGAAGAAAGGTTCGATTACATCGATTCAGGCAATTTACGTTCCGGCAGATGACTATACAGACCCTGCACCGGCAACAACGTTTTCTCACCTCGATGCAACAACGGAGTTATCGAGAAAGATTTCGGAGCTTGGAATATATCCTGCTGTTGACCCATTAGCATCAACATCGAGAATATTGGACCCAAATATTGTAGGTGAAGAACATTATAATGTTGCTCAGGAAGTAAAACGAATTCTTCAAAATTATCAAGACTTGCAGGATATTATAAATATTTTAGGAATTGATGAGTTATCGGATGAGGATAAATTAACTGTTGCAAGGGCAAGAAAGATTCAAAAGTTTTTATCGCAGCCGTTCCATGTTGCGGAACAGTTTATAAATATCCCCGGTAAATATGTAAAGTTAGAAGATACTATTAAAGGATTTAAAGAAATTATCGATGGTAAGCATGATGACCTTCCGGAGAATGCATTTTATATGGTAGGAACTATTGAGGAAGCAGTAGAAAAGGCAAAGAGTATTCATGAGGAAAGTAAATAATTTTAGTTAAATAAATTGGATAAGCTTTTAGATTTAGAAATAGTCAGTTCTGAAAAAATCGCAGCGAAAGGAAAAATTGAATCTATTTCAGCTCCAGGAACTGTAGGAGAATTCCAGGTGTTGTATAACCATGCTCCGCTGGTTTCTTCGTTAGGAGTTGGTATTATTAGAATGGTAAATGAGTTTGGGGAAAAGAGTACTTTTGCAACGAGTGGTGGAATATTTGAAGTCAGGGATAATAAGGTTACAATATTAGCTGAGACCATAGAAAGCAAAGAGGAGATAGATATAGAGAGAGCGAAGAAATCAATTAAGAGAGCCAAGGACAGGCTAAAGTCTGGTGAAAAAGGAATTGACATTAGGCGTGCACAGTATGCTATTAAAAGATCATTGAACAGGTTGAAAACAATTGAGTAATAGAGTATAAATTGTTAAATTACAACTCGGGGCTGTAGCTCAGCGGTAGAGCATCTGCCTTTTAAGCAGAGGGTCGATGGTTCGAGACCATCCAGCCTCACGAGGATAAGCCGAATTTCGAAAGGAGTTCGGCTTTTTTATTTTTTCAAGTGACTGTCAGGAGAATCTCCTTATAAGCACAATAAAGTCATTTGAAAGATAAATTTTATAAAAGAACAATTTATAATGAGGGAAACCTCAAAAATCGCAATAAATAATATCCTTTTTATTCCATATCTTACACGAAATACTCTAAATCCTTATGGATTTATGATTTTTCTTACACGAAATACTCTAAATCCTTATGGATTTATGATTTTTCTTACACGAAATGCTCCAAATCTTTATGGATTTATGATTTTTCGTGAACGAAATGCTCCAAATCTTTATGGATTTATTACATATCGTGTACGAAATGCTACAAATCTTTATAGATTTATTACATATCGTGTACGAAATGCTACAAATCTTTATAGATTTATGATTTTTTGGCATAGAAATGCTCTAAAAGGATATAGGTCTAAGATTTTTTGAAAAGGAAAAGCTAAAATCCGTATGGATTTACTCCATATAAAGAATGATTTTCTCTCACCTCGACGATGCTTTTCCTCCTCCGCCAAAGAGTATACCGGCACCGAGCACAAATCCAAAATTATACCAGCCACCGTTGTTGTGCACTTCATAAAAATTCACGCTTTCGGAGAAAAGGGAAATGATGAATGTTATCGGTGAAATTATTCCGTGCCATAAGCCCAGCCAAAAGCCCGCAATGTTTCCGTCTGGAGTAGGTGTATCAACAGCGGTATTTGGACCGCCAGCACATCCTATTAATAATACGCAAAACAAAAAGATCAAACCGGGTAGTAACATTTTTGTTGTCTTCATAATTATCTCCTTGAAATAATTTTAAAATATTTTTGAATGATTTATTGTAGCAGGTTTGCAGGAATTAAATTTGATATTTCATTGTTAAGAATTTTGAAACGTTCGTTTCGTCTATGATCCTTTCATTATAGCACTTCGGTATTATACCGGGGTGCTATTCATTTTTCTTATCGGATTATACTTGATATTGAATTGTTAATTTTCAATAATAGCAGTTCATTAGAATTTTTTTTAACTCAACTCTTTCATCTCTAACTCTTTTATTCGTTCTAACAACCAACCTTTATAAGCCATATTCTCATTTCTTGATATTTCTTTCTTTATGCGTGTGGTGTGTATTATTTTTGAACCGGTTTTAATTTTAATTAATTTACTAACGTAGTGAATATAATTTAAGTAGCTTAATTTTAAATTTTTGGGCATGACTATGTCCCGTGAAAGATAGTGTTTATAGGTATTTATCATTCCTAACGCAAGGTCGATTTCATTTAACTCATAGTATATTTGAAGTGAAAGGTTTTTAACTCTTGTCATATAATAAAAATTATCGACATTAATCTCAGATAAAAATCCCAATGCCTTTTCATAGTATACATCCCTGTCCGGACTGTCTTTTCCTTTTCTAAAATTTAAAACAGCATTATTATAATTAAATGCAATTTCTCTTTTTTCAAAAGGAAGTTTCTCCTTATACACTTTTATAAAATTTTCTGCCCAATTGCTTTCATTTATTCTGAAAGCTGATGCTGCGATATTAATATAATTATGGTCGGACATGTTTCCATTCTCATTAAAGAACACACCAAGCTCAATCATATTCTTTAACATTTCAAAACTTTCTAATCCATATTTCTTTGAACCTTCTGATTGTTTACGTTTACAATAATTATACAACTCGACATAAAATGTTTTAATATCATAGTCATTTATTGTATGTCTTTTTTCTTTTAATATTTTTTTTAAATTATTATATACATCTTCATTTTCGGATTCTTTTAAGAGAACTAAAAAATTATATAAAAGATATATAATATCGATTTGCTTATAATAATCCAGGTTAGATGATATATAACTTAAAAGCTCATCGTGTAAAATTAAGCTTTTTTCGAAATCAATTTTTCCTCCTCCGCTAATCTGTATTATGTATTCTTTAAAAATTGCTATTATAAAATAGTTAGTCAGATCATTTATTTCATTTATTTTCCCTTTATAAAAAGTAAGAGCTGTACCTATTGTCAGTTTTTCGTCGAAGTATTTGTTGAGTTCGGATTCCAAAGAAAATTTATTTAAATAGTAATCTTCATCTCTGGTTTGCATTGAGTCTATCTTTTCGAAAGTTGATTTAAATTCTCTATTGAAAAGAGATTCCAGTTTCCTTTTTCTTAACTCTTCTAATAAATTACAATCAACTTGAATAGTCTTCTTTTTGTAATTACTGTATGCTAAGAACTCTTTAAAAAGAGTCACCATCTCCGAGTTAAGATTTCTTAAGATACCATAATTAAATTTCTTTCCCGGAAATAATGCAGCGTAAATTCTTTCGTGAGTTGTCTTGACCTCTTTGAATTTGGGATGGTAACGTTCAAGGAAGTTATAATACGTGATTAAATTTTTATTACTGTTGTGATATGGGGAGCTAATGAATTTTCCAAATTCCTTGAACTCCTTGTCATTTAGTTCACGAAGTGCTCTAAATATCCTTCTTGAGGGTATTTTTTCCATGTGCGAAAAATTTATTATGTAAAGAATCTTATGAAACTTAAAATAGCTATAATATTTGAATAAGTATATAAAAATCGCAACATTTATTGTCTATTTAGGGGTTCTTTTTAGTAAAAATAGAGATATTTCTGTTACAACCCCGATAATTTGTCCTCGCCTTTTCAATATTAAATGTATTATATTTGGATAGAATACAAAATTAAAAAAAAATAGTAGTATTCTAAGAAAATATTTTCTAATAAAAACTTTTAAGGAGAAAAAAGATGGTACAAAAAATATTTCTTTGCAAGAATTATATGAACGATCCTGATTGTATTTTCGAAGCACAGGGTGAAGAAGAACAGGTAATCGATGCCGCTATAGAACACCTGGATAACATAACACATGAAGTTGATGAACACCCTTTTTCAGATGAACCGGAGAGAAGAAATAATATTAGAGATACTCTTAAAGATGCATAAGTATGGAAATTTGTTTTATAATAATTTTTAAGCAATAGTTAATTTGAACAGAACTAATTAATAAAAACTCTTAGGAATGATAAGCATTCTCATGAATGGTTCATTGAAAATCAGACAAGCTGGTAAGAACGCTGTTACAAATTATCTCATCAGTACAGGCTGGGAATTAAAAAAACAGGAAGCCGATACAAATGATGATGTTGATATAGTAGCATCTAAAAATAGTACGGTAGTCATAATCAAAGTGCAGGCTGCTGTTTTACCGGAAGAACCAAAGAACTTATCAGATGCAATAATGAAAGAACTAATCGATAAGGCTTATAAAATTGGAGCAAAAGCTTATGAAGCAAAGGTGATACTCGATGATGAATTAAATCCTAAGAAGATTAATTTTAAAAAGTTGAAATAATAATGATGACCTATGATGAATATTTTATGATACAGTATTATAACACAATGCTTGTTTATTTGAAGTTAATTAATTTGGTTTATAATGAAAAAAAAAATTGATATAAATCAGTTTTCCGCAGGGCTGCAAAAAGACGGAAGTAAAAAAGAAATTGATAGTTCAGAAGAAACAAGGTTAGTGCCTTCATATACTGAAGGGATGTTCAAGCTTGTATCAACCGATGAGAATATCAGAAAGAAACTCCGGGGGAATGCATTAAAAGTATTGAATGAAGCATGGGGAAAATCCATTAATCAATAATCGGATATATTTAATTATATCTTACAATATATTGATAAGTTAATGGACATTTTAGATTTCTGATTAAGATTGTATTATTTTAAAATATTAAAAT
>JADHVP010000116.1 GCA_016783945.1 Ignavibacteria bacterium | reverse complement strand
CCTGAAAGATACATACCCCATCCAAAAATAGGTATTCGAGATAAGGATTTTCTATAAACAAATCTTAAGTTGTTTGGGATTGCCTGCATAAGCAGAGGTATGTCAAAATAACTTTGGTGATTAGAAATGAAAATGTAGTTTTCTTTTTTATCTAAAAGTTCTCTGCTATTTATTTCAAGTTTCACTCCTGCAATTAATAGTACTCCTTTCGAGAAAATCTTTGATATTATATGCATAATCTTACCCTTAAAATCAACAACACTTGTAAGGATTGCCAATGATGCAAATAGTAGTCCATTTATTATTATCAGAAAAGCTTTGATGTAGGTTAGCATCAATAAAAATAATTAAACGAATACAAATTTTAAAGATACATTGTATGTTCATACAACGATATTTATTTTTGTTTTCAAATTTTGAAAAGCATGATTAACTGTATAATGTTGTTTTAAAGTATCAATATCTTCATTAGTATAAAACAAAAATTTGGATTTTCCGTAAAACTATATTATATTTCTATTTATAAACTGACCTTTTATTTTTACAAAATTATTAAATAATTCAAATTCTTTTAAAATGAATAAAAAATATTCTTTCATCAAATTTTTTACAATAATTTTTAGTGTTTTAATTACACTAAATTCATATTCTCAGGAAGTAGAAAAAATTCCATTAAGAGATTTTTTCAAAAATCCTGATAAGACCTATTATCAAATTTCCCCGAATGGAGAATACCTTGCTTATCTGGCACCTTATGAGAACAGGCTGAACATATTCGTTCAGAAGATTGGTTCGGACGAAGCCGTTAGGGTAACAAACGTTACTGACAGAGACCTTGCTGGTTACTACTGGGCTAATAATGACATGCTTCTCTTCGGAAAGGATAAAGACGGTGATGAAAATTACCACGTCTTTGGTGTTGACAAAAAAGGTGAAATACTTAAAGACCTTACACCATTTGAAGATGTAAAAGTAAGGCTTGTCGATCCTCTTGAGGATATAGATGACGACGTCTTGATTTCGATGAACAAGAGAAATAAGGAAATTTTTGATGTTTACAGACTTAATATTGCAACGGGTGATTTAAAGATAGTTGCTGAAAATCCCGGTAATGTTACTGGTTGGATAACCGATCATAATGGGAACATCAGAATCGCAAGAACTACTGATGGAACCAACACTAGCTTGCTCTACAGGGAAACAGAAGACTACCCATTCGAAATAGTGTTAACGACGAGTTTTAGAGAAGCGTTGTACCCTCTCTTCTTCACGTCTGATAACAAGTACATATATGCTTCTTCAAATTTAGGGAGAGATAAATCTGCGATTGTAATGTATGATATTGCGAATGGAAAAGAAATGGAAGTTATTTTTGAGCACCCGGAAGTAGATGTCTATGGTCTATATTATTCTAAAAAGAAGCAAAAGCCCGTTAGCATTTCTTATACTACTTGGAAAAGACAAAGAGAGTATTTAGATGAAGATGTTGAGAAATTGTTTGAGAGGCTCGAAAGTGAATTAGGAACAGATTATGAAATAGTCATAACCGGGATAAGTAAGAATGAAGATAAATTCCTTGTAAGAACTTACAGCGACAGATCACTTGGTACTTATTACTTTTATGATTTGGATACAGATAAATTGACCAAGCTGACGGATGTCAGTCCCTGGCTTAATGAAGATGACCTTGCTGAAATGAAACCTATATCTTATAAATCAAGGGATGGATTGACAATTAATGGTTACTTAACATTACCAAAAGGTAAAGAACCAAAAAATCTGCCGGTTGTAATTAATCCTCACGGTGGTCCATGGGCAAGGGATAGCTGGGGATTTAATCCTGAAGTGCAGTTTCTTGCGAACAGGGGATTTGCTGTGCTGCAGATGAATTTCAGAGGTTCTACCGGGTACGGGAAAGCATTCTGGGAAGCATCATTTAAGCAGTGGGGCAGGAAAATGCAGGATGATATAACAGACGGAGTAAACTGGCTTATCGAAGAAGGTATTGCCGACCCCAACAGGATAGGGATTTACGGCGGTAGCTACGGCGGTTATGCTACATTGACGGGTCTCACATCTACACCCGACCTGTATACTTGCGGTGTCGATTACGTGGGAGTTTCAAATCTGTTCACGTTTTTTGATGCAATTCCTCCTTACTGGAAGCCGCACCTTGAAAAATGGTACGAGATGGTCGGGAATCCTGAAAAGGATAGTCTTTTATTCGTGGAGGTTTCGCCTGTGTTTCATGTCGATAATATAAAGGCTCCTTTGTTCGTAGCACAGGGTAAAAATGACCCGAGGGTAAACATCGAAGAGTCAAATCAAATTGTAGAAGCATTGAAGAAAAAGGGAATCGATGTTCCTTATATGGTAAAGGAAGATGAGGGTCATGGCTTTCATAATGAAGAGAACAGGTTCGACTTCTACGAAGCAATGGAGAAGTTTCTTCTTAAGCATTTGAATCCGAAGGTGAATTAGTAACTAAAGAAACACAAGTGTTATACTGAACTTGTTTCAGTATCTAAAATCCCCTTGCAGTTATGATTGGGGATTTTTTTATAACTGTAATAAGCTTTGCTTTGTAAATTTCATTATTGAAACTAAGCAGGACTTTGTATCTAGAAGAAAATTTATCCCGTTAATAATAATATTAAATGTTTTTATTGAGTTTAATAAATATAATTCGATTAGTAAATTGAGAATAATTGATACTTAAACAATAATAAGTTGTTTATTATTCTAACTAAAGGAGTTTTCATATGTATTTAAGCCCTTTACAAGAAGAAATAATTAAGAAAATTTCAGAAGGTAAGATTAAAAACCTTTATACGTTTTATTTGGCTTACTTTGGGAAATTTGAAACTGTTAATACCGCCTTAGATACTTGCGGTTATGGTAAGAAATATATTCCTAAAGCACCTATTATACTGGGTATTGTATCACAGGGCATTTTTTTTGACCAATCTAGAAAAGATTTGGTGAGTAATTTTATTTTAACATGGAAGTTATTGGAAGAGAATGGCTTGATAAAATCATATGCATGTAATGAAATAGAATTTGAAAGTAGAAAGGATTTATATTTACCTCTTAAAGAGAGTTATCATTATAAGTATGAATATGACTTTGAAATATGGAATCTCATTAAGGAATATTTCATTAAAGACTTTCTTGTTACAGAAGAGTTAAAAATATTTGTGAAGAAGAAGTTTAAAACAGTAAAGGAAAGAAAGGATACTAAACGCTTTATTTTTACTTGGATTTCTATTGCAATCGCGGTCTTAAGTATTCTTGCTTCAATTATTTTTCTTTAAGGTTAGAGATAGAAAATGTAAATAGAAAACCTGAATTTAATATAATAAATCAAATAAATGTAGATTCATTAAAAAGACATCTGATTCAGCAAGTACAAATAAATAATAATTTAATTTCAAAAATCAATGTTTTAGTAGATTTTAATTTTATAAAAATAAGGTTCTAAGTTATTATTTCTAAATTAATCAAATATGACAATTAAAAATGACTCTTAAGCTTAAACAGAACTCATTAGATTGGGCACTTACTCACATAGAACGATATGGAGATACGAATATTTTTCCTAGACCTTTTGAATATAAAGCCATAAGTGAAAACTGGGTAACAGACCTAAAACCATTTCTTATGAATTCTGACATTCTCAATTGGAAAACAAGAAGTGAAAGAAGATGTTTAACACCTAAACATCGGTATGGATTTCGTATTGCAACTCAATTAGACCCTCTAGATGCGATAATATTTACAGCACTTGTGGGTGAAATTGGCAAGGATATTGAAAATTCAAGACTTCCAAAGAGAAATAAGATTGCTTTTTCAAATAGATTCAAAGTAAATAGAGACGGGCAGATGTTTGAACCTGATTGGAATTATAAAGCTTTTCTCGAACACTCGATACGATTATCAGGATATCAAAAATATAATTACATCGTACTTGCAGATGTAGCTGATTTTTTCCCTAGGATATACTCTCACCCTTTAGAAAATGCATTAAGTGAATGCACATCTAAATCCTCTCATGTGACTGCCATTAAACGACTATTAAAAAATTGGAATTTTACAATATCACTTGGAATACCTGTAGGTATACAAATATCTATGTTACTTGCTGAACTTGTATTAGATGATGTTGATCGCGGACTTTTAGATAATGGTGCTAAGCATTGCAGATATGTAGATGATTTTCGTATATTCTGTAAGACAAAGATAGAAGCACACGAGCAATTAGCATTACTTGCGAAAATTCTTTATGAAAATCACGCTTTAACTCTTCAACAAAATAAGACAATGATTTTACCAATGAATATTTTTAGAAAACGTTTCTTATTATCCGAAAAGACCAAAGAATTGAAAAGTCTAAAAACAAAATTTGATGATTTAATAAAAAAAATTGGAGTCGATGATCCGTATGAAGATATAAATTATGAAAAGCTTGATGTTAAACAAAAAAAGCAATTAGATGAACTTAATCTTCTGGAAATAATTAAAGAACAAACAAAGAAAAGAGATATAGATATTCCACTTATAAGATTTATAATTAGGAGATTTTCACAATTTGATGATATAAATGGTGTAAATTATTTTTTAAATAATATAGACCGGCTTTACCCTGTTTTTAAAGACATCATAAAATACATTCAAGAACTTAGAACTATAAATAAGAAAGGCAGAAAAATAATAGGAGGTAAAGTTCTTAAACTTTTAAAGGATTCATTGGTGGGTCATTTAGAGTTTCATCGTCTTTGGATATTTAATACTTTCACAAATGATTTTGAATGGGATAATGAAGATAAGTTTGTATCTTTGTACAAGAAGTATACGGATTCTTTTTCTCGTAGAGAGATCATTCTTGCTTTGGGTAGAGCACGAAAGGCGAATTGGTTTAAAACAGAGAAAAAAAATATAAATTCATTGGAACCTTGGCAAAAAAGAGCATTTATAGCCGCAGCAAGTTGTTTACCTGGTGATGAGTATAAACATTGGTTTAATTCAATTAAGAGAAGTCTAGATCCATTAGAGAAAGCAGTAGGTAATTGGATTAGGAATAATCCATTCTAATAATTTTTACTATGTGTAGGACTTTTAAGCAGATACGAGTCAAACATCTGACACAACATTAAGCTCTGAGCGTGACGTAATCGGTAAAAATACCGCCGCTTCTTTCAGAAATGGTGATAGACTAGATCCCTAGTTCTTCGCCAACTATTACCATAGTTATGATCGGCTTGTATCTGTCGTTGTCGTATTGTCTCTCTATTATGGTTGTTTTATTGCAGATTCTCCATGATGAGTTGCAGTCAGTGCATTCGCCAGTTTCGGCGCATGGTGGTATCGGATTGAATTCTGTGTGGCGTTTGACATTTAAGGGTGCAGTTATATACTTTATTTTCTCTAACGCCTTCTCAAGATCTCTGACAATCTTGTTAATCCCAATTACTATTATAACCTTGCTTGGACCAAAGAGCATAGCTGCTACACGGTTCCCGTGTCCATCTACATTAACGATTTTACCGTCCAACGTCAACGCATTCGTACCAGTCACAAACACGTCTGAAGTCAAAGCTTGTTTTTTAAACTCAATGTTCTTTTCAGAACTGATTCCGGGTTTCCATGGGTTAAGGAAAGTATAGTTGCCTTCCTCCAGCGCATCCACAATCCCTATTTGCCTTAATGTAAGCGAGTCGCCGAATCCGACAACGCTGCCTTTTGGTATCATAGACATAACCTTATCGAAGGCTTCTATTCTGCTATTCGTATAGAATGCTGGGATGTTGTTTTCACCTAACCTCTCAATAAGATGTTTGATTTTCTCTTTCATCGCTTGTTATCCTTTTTCTAGCTTAAAATGGCAGATCACTCGGTGATCGACGTAATTGCATGTAGCGGTCTAACTAATAATTATACTGCACTGGATTAATTGTTTTTAAATGTAGATAATTTCTCAATGTATGTATCGAATGTAATTATTTTGTTTTTCCACTCCTAAATTAACCTTTTTCTTTTCAAAAATAAATTCTTGTTTTCAACTTTACTAAGGATGCTTTGGGTTCTCTACCGATACGAAGCAACCTGACTACTCCTTCAGTTGTTGGTGTTATTACCAACAACTCAATGACTCAGGATTATTTGCTGTTGGTGAAAAACACCAACAGCGGGAGTAATCCAGGAACGCAAAGCGTTCTTACTGCATTTCTACGTAAAACGTAGGAACGAGATAAACGATAGAGCATCGGCTCGAGAATAATAACCCCGCCTCAGCCTTAGCCTTCTCCTTAGTATTTTCCTCAGCCTTAGCCTTCTCCTTAACCTTTTCTTCAGCCTTTTAAGTTTCGAAACCCTGCCAACGCTGGAGCAAATTATTAAGAATAATGAGAGGTATATCTATCGAGTAAATTCCTTATTAACTTTTGATATTGGCTTCCGTGTCTTTGAGCTATTTCTTTAAAAAACTCAATGCTTGATTTACTTAAATTAAGCGTGACTTTTATAGTGTCTTCTTTAAAAACCAAATCTTCTGGCTTAGGTAAAAAGTCTTTTACCATTACTATTTCCCCTATTTTCTCATTACTATATTTTATTTTCTTTTTCATATATTTGTTTTCCTTTTCTCCAATACCCGGCTCCTATAATTCTAATTTTGTTATTTCTATATGTAAAACGAACAGTAACTATATTTTCTCCGACTTTTCCAAAAAAATAAAACATTTCTTCACTTTCACTATGTTCTAAATCCTTAGCTATGATTCTTTTTTGAATCAGAGAATGCATATTGAGCTTCTTCAAAAGAGATTTTATACCTCTTTTGGTTAAGTATATTTTTGTTATTATCCCACTCGAATGTGGTTGTATCAGTCAAAATGTTTTCTCTTTTTATAACTGTCCTAATATACATACTTTAATATGGCTTTTCAACCATATTTGTTTTGCCAGCATACTACTAATTATACTGCACTGAATTAATTATGTGTTGTGTTTTAACTCTTTTAACCGATACGAAGCAGGGCTTCGTATCGAGGTGAATCGTGCTACCGTTGGAGCATTGGCGTGTGAAAACTTTTTCCTCCGCTTTAGCTCTTGCCCTGTAGCTCCTGCTCTGTAACGTAGTATATCAGGGTCAGCGTACAGGGTTCTCCTTAACCTTTTGTTAGGGATTTTTTTTGCATTAATTCTTGTTGAAGTAAAGAACATTTTTGCACTAAAATGATTAATATTATATGAGCGTTTGGCAACGGATAGTTTTTTTTGTAATAGTCTTTTCGATATTCTTTGGATTACAATTTCTTACCTTTATAACTTTTCGAAAATTCTTAAAAAGGAAAAACCTTACTGGAAAATTTTGGAATGCAATTTCGATTTACCCTTTCATAATATTTCTCCTGCCCTTCATTTACTTTATTGTAACACGTTCGAGTCTGAATGACCTGCCCAATTGGCTTTATAATATTTATATAATTCCATTTTTCGTTTTCCAGGGTGCTGTGTTTTTCATTGGCTTGTATTTATTAGTCGGTAAGATAATCAAATCACCTATTTCAATTGTGAATTTTATTTTGAGTAAGATAAGTTATACAAAGCAGTGGCTGTCGAAATTTAAAAGGAAGAAGGCAGTTGTTAAGTTTGACAGCT
>JADHVP010000115.1 GCA_016783945.1 Ignavibacteria bacterium | reverse complement strand
TATTATTACTGTTATTTTTGGAACAGTTGCTTCACAAAATGCATAAAGCAATTTTGCACCACTCCTGATGATACCTCGCCATTCCTGGTCTGTACCTGGCAGGAAGCCGGGAACATCTTCTAATACAAGAAGTGGAATATTAAACGCATCACAAAATCTTATGAACCTTGCACCTTTAATAGAAGAATTTAAACATAATACCCCTGCAAGTACTAAAGGTTGATTTGCAATTATACCAATCGACCTCCCTGCTATTCTTGCAAATCCTACGATAATATTTTCAGCATAGTCTTTGTGAACTTCGAAGAAACTATCCTTATCTACAATTTTGGAAATTAATACTTTCATGTCGTAAGGTTTGTTCGGATTGTCCGGTACAAAAGTATTTAATTCCTCTAAATCATTATCCTTTTCTGTATCATACTCGTAACGTGGTGGGTTATCCATATTATTAGATGGAATGTAAGATATTAACCTCCTGACTTTTTGAAAACAATCGACCTCATTTTCACAGGTAAAATGACTAACGCCGCTTTTTATTCCGTGTGTATTAGCTCCACCAAGTTCATCAAAAGTTACTTCTTCATTTGTAACAGCTTTAATAACGTTAGGTCCTGTAATGAACATATGAGAAATCTTATCAACCATGAAAATAAAATCCGTAATAGCTGGAGAATATACAGCACCTCCGGCACAAGGTCCCACAATTGCAGAAATCTGCGGCACAACACCGCTGGCAAGAGTATTCCTCAAAAATATATCGGCATATCCAGCTAAAGATAAGACACCTTCCTGAATTCTTGCACCACCGCTGTCATTGATACCAATCACAGGAACACCAATTTTCAAGGCAAGCTCCATCATCTTCACAATCTTTTTTGCATAAAACTCTGCAAGTGAACCTCCCAATATTGTGAAATCCTGTGAGAACAAGCAAACAGTTCTTCCATAAATTTTCCCTGTACCCGTAACAACACCATCTGTGTAATATCTTTGTTTCTCAAGTCCAAAATCGCTTGATTGATGACGAACAAACATATCCGTCTCCTGAAAAGAACCTTTGTCCAATAACAGATCAATCCTCTCTCTCGCAGTTAATTTACCCCGCTTATGCTGAGCTTCAATTCTCTTCTCACCACCTCCCAGTAATGCTTCTGCTTTTATTTTTTTTAGTTCTTCAATTTTATTTTTACTCATATCTAAAAAAATCTATATTAAACATAATTTGTTATTTCTGAAAAAAGAAGAAACCACTTCTAATTTCACAATATTGAGATTCGCAGAAATTAGATCCGCTTTATATCAACGCCGAGATCTTTCAACTTAATGTCAATGTCTTCATACCCTCTATCAATATAAATCGAACCATTAACAATAGTCTCACCTTCCGCAATCACACCTGCAATTAAATACGAGAACCCTGCTCTTAAATCTGGAATGTCGATTTCTGCTGCTTTTAGTTTGGCTGGTCCTTTTACAATAGCACTATGATAATATTGAGTATTCTTGAACCGACACGGTACACTGCCTAAACATGTGTTATATAATTCAATTTCTGCTCCCATTTTTTTTAATGCCTGTACATAACCAAATCTCTTTTCATAAACAGTTTCATGAACGATTGATAAACCCTCAGACTGAGTCATTAGAATAACAAATGGCTGCTGCCAGTCTGTCATAAATCCTGGATGCACATTTGTTTCAATCGCAATCGATTTTAGCTTTCCATCATAATAAAATCTAATACCACCATCTTTTACTTCATACTTACCACCAATCCTCCTGATAGAATTTAAGAAAGTTATTAAATCATCCTGAACAGCATTTCCCACAAATACATCACCCTTAGAAGCAAGACTTGCACAGGCAAATGAAGCAACTTGATTTCTGTCTGGTATAACTGAGTGCACTGAACCATAAAGTTTCTCAACACCTTCGATTGTAATCTTTCTGTCAGTGCTAATTTCAATAATCGCTCCCATCTTTTGAAGAAACTTTATGAGATCGATGATTTCAGGTTCAACTGCAGCGTTAGTCAAAATTGTTCTACCCTTTGCCAGTGTACTCGCAATGATTACGTTTTCAGTAGATCCTACGCTGGGATAATCCAGGTTAATATTATCGCCTTTCATTCCGTCAGCTTTTAAAATATAAAAGTCATCTTTAATCTCGACATTACAACCTAACTTTTTTAAACCCTCTATGTGAAAGTTTACAGGACGTGATCCAATCTTACATCCCCCCGGAATCGGAATCTCGACATGACCTGTTCTATGCAATAACGGTCCTGCAAGCAATATTGCTATTCTGTTTAAATTACCTAATTCCTGTGGGATTACATTACTTTTTATTGTCTCTGTTCTTATCTCAAGTTTATCATTACTTGTAGAGATATTACTGCCAATGTGTGAACAAATTTTGCTGGTAACAGTCAGGTCACTTATTTTATTAGGTGAGTTAAAGAGAGTGCATCCTTCATCGGTAAGTAACGAGGCAACCATTATTTTTGTAGCAGAATTCTTAGCTCCAGAAACAACAACCTTCCCGTTTAAAGGAACACCACCTTTGATTAAAAATTTTGAATAATTATTTCTTGTCAAGTGTTAAGTCTTAATCGAAAGTTATTAAAATATTTTTGATTCGGATTGCTGTATTTATTCATTATAGAAACCCATCTCTCCGAATTTCTTTATACGATTATCAAGTAAATTATCTTTCTTCAACTTAGAAACGGTTTCCAATTCTTCAAGCAAAGCTGCTTTTAAAATATTAGCCGCTTCAAGATGATTTCTGTGTGCACCGCCAACCGGTTCCTCTACTATTTTATCAATAATTCCAAAATTAATAAGGTCATTCGCTGTCAACTTCAAAGCATCGGCTGCTTGTTCTTTGAAATCCCAGCTTCTCCATAAAATTGAAGAGCAGGACTCGGGAGAAATAACAGAATACCAGCAATACTTAAGCATTAAGACCCTATCACCAATTCCGATTCCGAGAGCTCCACCCGATGCCCCTTCACCAATTATAACAATTATGATAGGGACCTGAAGTCTTGACATTTCAAACAAATTCTTTGCAATTGCTTCTGCCTGTCCTCTTTCTTCGGCTTCTATACCAGGATAAGCTCCCGGTGTATCTATTAAAGTTATAACAGGTTTGTTAAACTTCTCAGCAAGTTTCATCAGTCTTAAAGCTTTCCTGTAACCTTCAGGATTCATCATCCCAAAATTTCTGTAAAGGTTTGATTTTGTATCCCTGCCTTTTTGTTGACCTATAAACATAACGGTTTGCTTATCCAATTTTGCAAAACCCCCAACTAAAGCCTTATCATCACCAAATTGTCTGTCTCCATGCAATTCAATAAAATCTTCCGTCATTAAATTTATATAATCAAGTGTGAAAGGTCTTTCAGGATGTCGAGCTAACTGGACAATCTGCCATGGGGTTAGATTCTCGAATATGTTATTTCTTAACTCGTTAATCTTTGTTTCAAGTTTACTAATTTCCGAAGAAATGTCCAATCTATCAGACATTTTTCTCATCTCTTCAATTTTTTGCTCAAGCTCTAAAATTGGCTTTTCAAAATCAAGTGTTGAAGAAGGCATTGTTAAAATTTATTTTTTAAAAAAAGAGAACAAAGTTTTTAATAATATTTCAACATCAAGAATCAATGATTGGTTCTTTGCATAAAATATATTATAATTGTCCATTTCGTCTTCTGTGATACCATCGTAATGATTCAACTGAATTAATCCTGTCAATCCTTTTTTACCTAAATACTCTTTATTACTCATTTCAAACCAGGTCGGAATTCCTATGAAACTCATCTTACCAATAAATACTTTAGGAAGAAGTAGTAATTTTGATGTATGTTTCGATAGGTCTCTTCTTAATAAAACGTTATATAGATAAACAAAAGGATATAGTATAATGAGCAGTGTAAATGATAAAACTATATCGAAAAATCTTTTAAAAAATATATTTATTTTATTATTAATATTATATTCAATTTCCAATAATGAGAGATCGTATATATTCTTATGTAGCTTAGACAGAATTAAATCTTTCCCCGAAGGAACGATACTGAATTGAACATTTCGGTTTCTGAATGACCACATTGTTTTTAATATTTCCTGGTTAGAAAAATGATCACCCGAAAATACAACTTGATGAATATTTTCAATTTGTATAGTCTCTTCAAGATCAACGAGACTGTCATTCTTACCTCTCTTATTAAAATAAAGAATGTTATACTTTGAAACTAACTTTTCTTCAATATCCTGCGTTAATTCTTTCTCACCGACAACAAGTAGATTAACTTTATTTAATAATATATTCTTTGCAACAATGAATTTATGGAGACTAGCTGATCCACGCCACAACAATAACAAAATTAATGATATTATTGTAGAAGCTAATATTACACCTCGGGAAAATGCATACTCTTTAAAAAAATACGTAATCGATGAATTAATAAAAAATCCAACAATCATCGCGTTAAATGTATTTTTCAAAGATAGTCTCCCTTTCCTCGTATAAAGTCCAAAAATTGAAAGTAAGAAAATCCAAATTAGAACATAAACTGTAATGATGAATAAATAATGCTTGTTTGGAAAAATATCAAATCTCAAATAGACCGATAGAATGAGAGAGCCATATATCAGTATGACATCGATGATTGGCTGAAGTAAAAAATTCAATATTCTCTTTGAATAAGAAAGAACTGACCTGTAAATTATTCCGAGTTGAAGTATAAATGATAGGATACGGGGAACTCCGGTAAAATTCTTCTTAATGAAAATAATCATCGCACCGTAGAAGTTATTTACATATGATAAATGAGTCTTCTGTGTGCTTGCTCCTTTTAAATGAATTGTTGTAACATCCGGGTAATAAAAAACTTTATAACCATTCTTTTTTATCCTGTAACAAAGGTCAAGGTCCTCACCATACATGAAATAATCTTCATCGAAAAGTCCTGCTTTAGATAGCACGCTTGCAGGTATAAACATAAAAGCCCCACATATTGAATCTACTTCATGAGTTTCATTCTCGTCAAGATAAGTTAAATTATATTTTGCAAAAATCTTACTTTTAGGAAATAGCATCGAAAGACCCAACATTCTTGGTAAAGCAACAGATAAGGTTGGGAAACTTCTTTTACATGCATAGTCAAGTTTGCCGTTTGCCAGAATAAGCTTAGATGTAACTGCACCTGCCTGACTATCTTTTTCATAAAAGGATATTAGTTTATCGAAGGTTCCTTCTTCAAGGACAGTATCAGGATTGAGAATTAATATATATTTTCCTTGTGCTTTTTTAAGTGCAATGTTGTTTGCTTTTGAAAAGCCAATGTTCGACTTATTTACTATTACATTTACTTCTGGATATTTATTCCTTATTAATTTTACACTGCCGTCAATCGAATTATTATCAACAAGGAAAATTTCAATTTTATGATTCTTATTGTTGGCTTTGTAGATAGACGAGATACAGTTGTCAACAAGGTCCTTTACATTGTAATTCACTATTACTATTGAAACATCTATCATCAATATCCATTTTTTGCTTCTTGTTTCAGAATTTTTAAGATTCTATCACAAGCTTTACCATCTCCATAAGGATTATGAGCTTTTGACATTTCATTATACACGTCTTGATTTTCTATTAAAAGACTTGCTTCCTTTACTATATTATCTTTGTTTGTACCAACAATTTTAACAGTGCCGGCATCCACAGCTTCGGGTCTTTCAGTTGTATCTCGCATTACTAATACAGGCTTCCCCAAACTTGGAGCTTCTTCTTGAATGCCACCACTATCGGTGATTATAATGTATGATTTGCTCATCAAATAAATAAACGGAAGATAATCAATAGGCTCAATAAGAAAAACATTGTTTAAATCGGATAGAATATTATAAACTGGTTTTTGTACATTTGGATTCAAATGCACCGGATACAATATATCAAAATCCTTGTACTTTACTGCAATTTCTTTTAAGGCTTCACAAATATTAATGAAACCTTCTCCAAAGTTCTCTCTTCGATGACCGGTTACAAGAATGAGTTTCTGGTTTTCATTAATTTCATATCCCTTTTGTTTAATTGTTTCTACTAAACTCTCAGCTAACTTTTTGTCTTTTTTAATTTTGTCAATTACCATGAATAAAGCATCTATTACTGTATTACCTGTAACGTATAATCTTTCAGGATCAACACCTTCGTTTAATAGATTCTCTTTCGATGTTTCAGTTGGGGGGAAATGATATTTTGTTATACATCCTGTTAATCTTCTATTCATCTCTTCTGGCCAGGGGGAATATATTTTTCCAGTTCTTAAACCTGCCTCGATATGTCCAACGGGTATCTTTTCATAGAAACTTGCCAATGAAGTAGCAAAAGTAGTCGTAGTGTCACCTTGAACTAACACAAGCTCTGGCTTAAAATCTCTTAAGACATTACGCATATTCAAAAGAACTTTACTTGTAACATCATAAAGGTCCTGGTCGTGTTTCATAATATCCAAATCATAGTCAACTTTTATTTCAAAAATATTTAGAACCTGATCTAACATACTTCGATGCTGTGCTGTAACACAGACCTTAGTATCAAAATCATCTGTATACTTTTCGAATTCCTTTACTAAAGGAGCCATCTTAATTGCTTCAGGTCTTGTACCGAACACAATTAGAATTTTTGTCAATTTTTCCTTTTTCATATTATAAAATGCTCACCTTTTATTTACATTATCATTTTAAATAAATAAACATTTTTTCGATATTTCATTTCTTTATAATTTACCAATCAACGATTTAAACTTCAATTTCCACACCATAAAATATGCCTCGTAAACAACTTTTCTCGACATCTTCGAATGACCTGCTCTCCTGTCAATAAAAAGAATTGGGATTTCTTTTATCTTAAATCCTTTCTTATAAAATTTAAACTTCATTTCAATTTGAAAAGAATATCCATTAGATTTTACGTTGTCAAGATTAATCTGAGACAAAGCAGATACTCTATAGCACATAAAACCAGCAGTAGTATCCTTCACTTTAAGACCTGTTATCAACCTTGTATAAACATTTGCTGTATAGCTAAGTATCAATCTGCTTATGGGCCAATTCACGACCGATACACCGCTAACATATCTTGAGCCAACTACTAAATCGTATCCATTATTGATTTCTTTTACGAATAACTTAAGATACTTAGGATCATGAGAAAAATCAGCATCCATTTCAAAAACCAAATCAAAAGAATTTTTAATGGCATACTTAAAACCCTCGATGTAAGCAGTTCCCAAGCCTGCTTTCTGTTCGCGCTTAATCAGGAAAACATTTTCACTCTCATAATTACTAACCATATCAGCAGTACCATCGGGTGAATTATCATCGACAACCAATACATTGAATTCATTATGTTCATCAGAATTGCTTAAAACCTCTGGAATAATTTTCAAGATGTTTTCCGATTCGTTATATGTTGGTATTATTACCAATACTCTTTTCATATTAATGCCCTCTCATAAATAAAATAACAATGAATGTATTAATTAAAATCTTAAAATCGAGTTTAAGACTCATATTTTCTATGTAATAAAAATCAAATTGTAATTTACTTTTAACATCATCAAGCGATGAATCGTAGGTATATTTAATCTGTGACCACCCGGTTATCCCGGGTTTTATGGATAATCTTTTATAATAATATGGAATTTCTTTTTTTAATTTGTTTACAAAAAACTCTCTTTCGGGACGAGGTCCTACAATACTCATCTGGTTTTTAATAACATTGATCATTTGCGGTATTTCATCGATATGTGTTTTT
>JADHVP010000114.1 GCA_016783945.1 Ignavibacteria bacterium | reverse complement strand
AAACAAGCGGAACAACAACCACTTTGCATGGTGTCTCCTTTACCGATGCAAATAATGGAACTGTGGTTGGTGATGGAGGCACAATCCTCAGAACCACAAACGGTGGAGCAAACTGGACTTCTCAAATAAGCGGAACAACAAGGGAATTGTGGGGTGTCTCTTTTACAGATATAAATACCGGAACGGTTGTTGGTGGTTTAGGCGAAATCCTCAGAACCATAAACGGCGGAACAAACTGGACTTTACAATCAAGCGGAACAACAAACTTGTTGCAGGGTGTTTGCTTTACCGATTTAAATAATGGAACGGCTATTGGTTCTTTTGGCGAAATCCTCAGAACCACAAATGGGGGTGGTACTTTTGTAAATCAAACAAGCAGCGAAATCCCTGAAAGATTTTCACTCTATCAGAATTATCCAAATCCGTTTAATCCTACAACGACAATACAGATTAAGATACCTGTTTATGATTTCATAGAGTTGACGGTTTATAATATTTCAGGAAAAGAGGTTGCAGAGTTGGTGGAGCAAAAACTCAAAGCGGGAGTTTATAAAATAACATTCGATGCTTCAGGACTTTCTTCGGGAGTGTATTTTTATACTATGAGGTCTTCGGAGTTTTCTCAGGTAAGAAAAATGATATATTTAAAATAATTTAACAAATCAGTGGCACAGCTACCAACCGCTGCATCGGAATCATAAATCAAATCCTTTTTTCAAAAAAATCCCATCAAAAAAAAATCAGAGTCCCCAAATTACTCTGGGATTGATTCTTCAGGACATAGGAGAAATAAGGATGCAATGTATTTTTCTAAAGACTTTTCGTAAACAGCTCTTACCGGGAAAGATAAGAATTAAACGATATTAAGTTAATGCTTTTGTTTAAGTAATTACACAAAGGAAGTATTTTGAAAATGTCCTTTCTTTATTAAAAAAACAGTAATATCTTTGTAAAATTAGCAAGGTGTAAAATAAAGGAGGAAACAAAAAATATGAAAATAATCCTACCCATAATTTTTGTTTTAACATTCACTATTAGTTCGTACGCACAGGAAATGGTTGATGCGATATATTTTAAGAGTGGTAATATTGTTTATGGAAATATCATAGAGCGTACAGACGAAACAGTAAAGATTGAAACCCTTAGAGGAAGTGTTTATCTTTTTAAAATGGAAGAGGTTTCGAAAATAACAAGGGAACTAAAGGATAAACCCTACCGTCACCCCGATCCTACGTTATTAATATTTACAAGTGGAGCGTATACGATTCCAATAAATGATTCGGAGTTTTCAGATACTCATGATCCGGGACCAGGCATAAATTTCGGTGCGGGTTATGTATTGAGCAGAATGTTCTCATTAAGATTGGACGTACAATATAATGATTTTCCTTTTGTTGCGGGTGGCTCGGCAATATCCTATTCATCAACAAAGTTAGATCTTATCGTATATACTCCAACTGTTGAATGGATTAATCCATACGGAATATTAGGAGGAGGGGCTTATTTCCTAAAAAAAGGAGGTTCTGACAATTATAAAACATGTTTGGGTCTTAGTTTTGGCTGTGGGATTAGTTTTAAATTGTCAGAGAAGGAGATCTATTTATTTATAGAATCCCAGTATAATCATATTTTAATAAATGATGACCATGAAAAGGGTTATATACCAGTCAAGTTTGGATTTATGTTTGCACCGATTTAAACTTAATTAAGAACTTTTATATTTCGAGTTTTATAAATGGACTGATTGTATCAGTCCATTTTTATTTTTAAATATTATTATGGATATTAAAGATAGAAATTTTAAAGATGAGTTTACATTTAAGACTTCCCGAAGTGGTGGAAAGGGTGGGCAGAATGTAAATAAAGTCTCGACTAAAGTGGAGTTGTATTTTAATATAAAGAATTCCGGGATTTTAACTGAAGAAGAAAAACTAACAATCTCAAATAAAATAAAAAGCAAAATAGACAAGAATGGTGTCTTAAGGATAGTGTCTCAGTCAGAACGCTCGCAATTGATGAATAAGAAAAAGGTAATCAACAAATTTTATAAAATTATAACAAAGGCTTTAAAAAAGAAAAGAACAAGAAAAAAGACAAAGCCCACCGAAGTATCAAAAGAGAAAAGACTATCATCGAAGAAAACAGTTTCAGAAAAGAAACGGTTAAGAAATGAGCCGATTATTGAAGAATGAAAATAATCTATTCAAACATTTTAAAAAGATACCCGGAGATAAAATTTGGATTCAGCACAAAAGATGGGGGTGTTTCTCCTTCACCTTATTATATGAACCTGAGTACAAACGTTGGGGATAAGAAAGAAAATGTGCTAAGGAACCGTGAAATATTTTTTAATGCACTTGGGATTCTTCCTAAAAACGTTTCTATTCAAAACCAGATACACTCAACAAATATACAATATGTTAAAATGCCTTCGTTTGTGAAAGACAATGATGGTATGTTTACAGACAGGAGACATATTTATCTTGCCATCAGCGGTGCGGATTGTGTAACGATATTCTTATACGAACCTGATAAAAAAGTTATCGCTGGTGTTCATTCCGGGTGGAAGGGAACCTATGGGAGAATACTTGCTAAGACTGTTAAAGAGATGGAAGAGAAGTTTTCTATAGATACATCAAAGTTGATTGCATATATCGGACCTGCCATTTCCCAAGATTGTTACGAAGTAGGAAAAGAAGTAGCAGACTTGTTTGATGAAAAAGTGAAAGCCTGTAAAGATGGAGAGTATTACCTGGATTTAAAGAAGAGTAATCTATATCAGCTTTTAAGTCTTGGTGTAAGAAAAGAAAATATTGAAGTATCTGAACAGTGTACATTTAAAGAAGACAAGCTTTTTCATTCACATAGAAGAGACGGTGAAAGAACAGGAAGGATGTTCGGTGTTATCGGGATGGAATGATTATTTTTTAAATGCCCTGAAGCAGAATACGGTAACCATCAACATGAAAAAACCTCCCGTAATGAAAGGAAATTTATAACCCAACTTCTCATATAGGATTCCTCCCCAGACAGGACCAATGAATCTTGCAAGTGAGCTTAAAGATTGATTGATTCCAAGTATCGAGCCCTGCTCCTTGCTGCTTACATTTTGAGAAATTAAGCCAAGTGTCATTGGTACATTAATTCCATTACCGAAAGAAAGGAAGAAAAGTATTATTAATAATATAAAAACACTTTCTGAGAAAGGTATCAATGTCAGCCCGATAAAGACCAGGAAGTTTCCAAATATTAAAGATCGATGTTCTCCTAACTTTCTTTTAAAAGTTTTTATCAAGGTTGTTTGAACGAAAGTACCAATTATTCCTAAGAAGGAAAGCAGGTATCCAACTTCAGCCTGGTTTAGATTCAGTCCTTCTTCTCTTTCGGCAAAGAGCTGAAAGGTTCCGAAAATATTCGCGTAAGAGAATGTTATAAAGAAAAATATTATTACGTAAATACCTACTTTATGATTTCTTAAGACATTTACAATTGCTTTGAAGTCTATGAGTGAGATTCCTTTTAAGTTTTTCTTATTCTGCAATCGGATTTCGAGTGGAAGAGTTTCTTTAAACGTGGTAACACACAGTATTAATGCGATGAAAGAAAACAATCCCGACAGCATGATGGGAATCCCATATCCAAATTCCATAGATAGTAAACCGCCTAAAGCAGGTCCGAAAATAAATCCAAATGCAAATGCAGCTCCGAGGAGACCCATGCCTCTTGACCTGCTTTCTTTTGGAGTTACATCAGAAACAACAGCCTGTGCCGCTGCTATGTTCGATGAAAAAAGACCAGCACAAGCCCTTGCGATAATGAGCAGAGGTAAGGATAATAATACACCTGAGAAAACCAATGCCATGAGTGAATAAGCAAGAACATTACCTGATAAACTAATAATTAGAATTGGTTTTCTCCCGTATCTATCTGATAAAGAGCCCCAGAAAGGAGTAAAAAGGAACTGCATAAGAGAATATATTCCTGCAACAAGACCTATCATTGATTCGCTGATGTGTAATACCTTGATCGAAAAATCGGGGAGTAACGGAATGATTATACCAAATCCCAGTAGATCAATAAATATTGTAATAAAAATAATTATGAAAGCAGATCTGTTGGATTTGGAATTATGCATAGGTTATCTTAATATGATAAGTTTAAAAGAATTTTTCTCACTTAAGTACCGGTAACGGGTAACGGGCAGAAAGAGGTTATAAAAATAAAGTAGGAAAACCAACCAATGATCATTCTTGTATTTCCCAGTGGTGTCTCAAGGTCATAGCAGACTGGTGGATGTTTTATTTTGATGAGGAATAGGATTAGCAGGACCCATATTAGCCACATAACCGAACCCAGTTCAAATGTAATTCCAAGTAATGGTAAAAATCCTGCAAGTCCGAAAAACAGTAAAAGCCCGAAGAAAGTGTAGGCTAAATATTTATGTTTCTTCCCGAACATTGCATAAGAAATGTGACCCCCGTCAAGCTGTCCTATTGGCATCATGTTTAAAGCAGTAATTAAAAGCCCGAACCATCCTACGCATAAGAAAGGGTAATGATATATTTCATTCATAGGGGGTATAAAAACTCCAGGAGAACTGAATATTCTTTCGAAGACCCAAAATATTATGTTATAACCAAAAGTCAATCCGGTGGTTGCAATTCCTTCAGTAGCGTATGCCGGGTGAATAGAATATAGATAAGTTATAGGCGGTAATGTTAGGAAACCAATTATTAAAATAATTAAAGAGGTTATCCATCCGGCAATTGGACCGGCAACTCCGATATCGAATAAAGATTTTTTTGATTGAGTTTTTACTTTCATTCTTATGACTGCTCCCATAGTTCCAAAATTTGGACTTAGAAAGAAAAAAGGAAACGGAATGTAATAAGGTAGAGTTACGGGTATTTTATGAAATCTCGCTGCGAAGTAGTGCCCGAATTCATGTGTCGTGATTACAAGCATTATTAATAAGGAATATGTTAAACCATTAGGAAAGTTATTTAAGTCAAATGGATTTTGATAAAGCCAAACAACACCTGCAAATGTTGTTGTAAAGAAGGTTACTATAAAAAGGATGATGTTTGTAAGGTATGGAATTCTTACTTTTTTCTCTTGTTTGAAAACAAATCCATGTTCTTCCTTCATATTTTCAGTATCGTATAATCTGTTATTCTCTGACATTATTTATAAAATAAATTTAATGAATGTTAAAATCAATTTTGTAAAATTAGACTTACCTGCTCCAAGGAGTGGATACTCATTAATACTCTTTTAATAGTAAAGTATTTTTCTAATATTGATTAAAATTTTTTATAACATTAACAGTTTGATTTGCACCTTTCAGATAACGATAGCAATTTATTAGATAACAATTCAAAAGGACCTTTATCAAAAATTCATCCGGCTTTATTTATACTGATTGTGTTGATCACAGTCTTCATAACATATCAGGTTATCGGGGGAGTTATTACTGTATTAATTTTAGGACCTGATTTAGTCGATGAACCTAAGAACCTAAACTTAACGAGGATCATAATTACCTTTTCCCAATTTATGTTCATACTTGTTCCTGTCATTGTATTGAGCATGATGCAGGGGAATTCTTTCAGGGAAGTTTTCAAACTTAAGAAACCAAACTACTATGTATTTGCATTGAGTATTCTTGGAATATTAATTGTGCAGCCGTTTCTGCAGGTTTATTTGTATTTACAAAACAAGCTGATTTTTTCTTTTCCATTCGGGACAGAAATTTTGAAAAACATTAAAGAAGTTTTTGATACACTTGAAGCGCTAACCGTAAATCTCGTCACCTCTCACTCTATACCCGAATTAATATTTGTAGTGTTTGTTATAGCGGTTACTCCAGCAATTTGTGAAGAATTTCTCTTCCGGGGTCTTATACTTAGCAATTTTGAAAGGTTTGCAATTCCGTTTCGGGCGATTGTATTCACTGGTTTAATCTTCGCTTTGTTTCACTTTCACCCTTTTAATATCATTCCTCTTGCAGTACTCGGAATATATTTAGCGTTTATCACTTATTACAGTGGGAGTATTTATACTGCCATTGTTGTGCACTTTGTAAATAACTTTCTTTCTGCGATTGCTGTGTATTTATTCGGGAAGGAAAATATTGATGATCCTAATATGAGTGGAGGAGAGTTAACACAATTTATTGTCCTTGGAATAATATCATTGGTTTTATTCATTGCTGTAATAAAGATTATAAAAAGAATTTATGTAAATCAAACAGCTTCCGAAACAACTAAGTAAAATTTTAAAATAATGAGCAATATAGTTAAGCGAGTTCTCATTGGTGTTATTGGTATACCGATAATACTTTTTCTAATTTTCAAAGGAGGCCTTTATTTTTTTGTGTTCACACTCATTGTTCAGTCAGTTTGTTTATTTGAGTTTAATAAGATGTTCGAGAAAAGAAAGTATTACCCGTTGAAAATATTTGCGATGCTGTGTTCTCTTATCTTTTTATGTGTTAGTTACTTCTTGGAATCATACATAACGCTTTGTGTGCTAAGTATTATAATCTTAACCGTATCAGTTGAAGTTTTCCGTAAGGGTAAAAGAAATCCTGTCAATCCTGTTATTTCTATCTTTAGTATGTTGTATATTACAGTACCTTTTATATTACTTAATGAACTTCTGTTGATAAATAATTTTAACATTGTCTTTTATGTTGTGGTTCTAATATGGAGCTGTGATACATTTGCATATTTCGGAGGTAAGTATTTTGGGAAACATTTATTAAGTTCCATTAGTCCTAAGAAAACGTGGGAGGGTTCTGTAATTGGGTTTATTTTTACAAACATCGCTTCCCTGATTTTTCATTTTTATTTCCCCGAAGTTCTTACGCTGGAGGATGCCTTGATAGTCGGGAGTGCAGTTGGAATTTTCGGACAGATAGGTGATTTATTTGAGTCAATGCTTAAAAGATATAATGAGGTTAAAGATTCGTCGAATATCATTCCGGGTCACGGGGGCGTGCTCGATAGGTTTGACAGCCTTATCTTTGTGAGCCCGATTGTTTTTGTGTATTTTAATTATTTGAAATAATTTACAAAATAATATTTATGGGTTTTATCTTGAGAGGTGTTTTGTACTTAACATTTTATTGAAGAGGTGATTTCGATACTAAATCTTAAATAAAATAACTTGAATTGTTTTTTTAAAATTTTAAAATTTGTATATTAAAAAGGCAGATATATTTTCTTTCTAAATATTTATTGTTGTATTACGAAATGTCAAAGAATAAAAAAACGGATAAAAAAGTAAAGACCAAACGAAAGACTTCAAAGCCTGACAAAAAGAAAGCAGATAAGAGATCAGAATTTGATGAATACTATCAAGAAGAGGTTGAAGATTTCGAAGAACCTGAAGAAGAAGGTAACTATGAAGAGGTTGAAGACAACCGTGAATTTATGAAACAGGTGAAAGAATTCGAAAAGCAACACGAAGGTTCAAAAATTATCAACGTTTATAATATTATCGGAAAGCCCGCCTTTAAGAAATTTGATAAACTCGATAACGATTCCTTAGAAAAAGAATACAAAAAAATATTATCATTATTAGATGATCAAAACATTATTGTACATTTCCAGAGTGATTATCCCTTGAGTGAAAAATACAGATTTATTACTGAAGAGATATTTGCACAGGATGTGGAAAATGTTGAGGACACAAGCTTACACATTAACTTTATCTATGAAGATTTTCATCCTGAAATGTACGAAGATAATGAAGAAGAATTTTAAACAAACATTATGGTATTACTCGAAAGCAATAAAATAGACCTTAACTCACCAATAATAGATTTCTCACTTAAAGGAATCGATGA
>JADHVP010000113.1 GCA_016783945.1 Ignavibacteria bacterium | reverse complement strand
AATAATATTTGTATTGGGGTGCTGAGTCCGCCTTAAGCTGGCGGTCGATGCTGAGAGCATACCCAAGAACCTGATACGGATAATACCGTCGTAGGAAACGACAAAAATTATTTCGACGCTTAAGTTTTTTCCCTTTTATCAGGTTCGGAAAAAGTTTAAGCGTTTTTATTTATAGGAGAAAGAAAAATGTTTATTAAAGTTCTTTCATTTTCACTGTTATCAGTCTTTCTGTTATGTACTAATTCTTATTCACAAATTGAACCGGAAGATTCCGACTCTATTATTTATAGAACGGAAACGATTGAAGTAGATGCTCTTAGGGGAATAGACAGGCTGACACCGATTACATTCCAGGATATTAAAAGACCTGCTATTGAAAAAAAATACTGGATGCAGGACTTTCCGATATTTCTAAAAGGAAATACAAGCATAAATGCTTACTCGGAATCCGGCTCATCTGTCGGGTATTCATATTTCTCATTACGTGGATTTGACCAGAGAAGAATATCCATCTTGGTAAATGGAACACCACAGAACGATCCCGAAGACCACCAGGTCTATTGGGTCGACCTATCCGACATAACATCATCTGTTGAAGACATACAAATCCAAAGAGGTATCGGAACGGCTTTATATGGCTCCTCAGCAATCGGGGGCGTAATAAACATTCGAACGATTGATTTCTTTAAAAGAAAGTTCCTGAATGTTGTTGCAGGTTATGGTGATTATAATTCAAAAAGATATTCACTCGAATATTCATCGGGATTAGTAAAAGGGGGTTTTGGATTTTACGGTAAGTTCACAAAAACAAAAACAGATGGCTATAGAGACCTGTCGTGGTCAGACCACTGGTCATACTTCTTCAGCGCTGGGAAAATTATTGGAGATAACTCCGTTTTAAAATTAAACTTTTATGGCGGACCAATAAAAAATCACCTCGCTTATTTAGGGGTGACACAAGATTACCTTGATGGTAAGATAACCGGTGACGAGCGTGTAGACAGGAAATATAATCCCCTCGAGTTCCCGAATGAAACGGATAATTATAATCAGCCTCATTATGAGTTAATATATAACATACAGCCGAGCAAAGACCTTTTTATTTCGAATACGATTAATTACATAAGAGGGGACGGTTATTTTGTTACAAACTTCCCAACATTCTATGGTTTAGACTTTGATTATTTCAGGCTGCAGCCTTTCTTTACTTCGGACACTACTACATTTAATCCAAATTATTACAGGAGAAACCCGGACGGTACTTTTTTTTATGTCCCGGGACAGGGTTATCAAATTGTAAGATGTGACATCGTCACAGATCTCTACGTTAACAATAACACATACGGGTGGTTTCCAAAAGTTCAGTTAAGCCACACAAAAAACAGGGGAACCTTAGTTATCGGAGGTGAAGTAAAATTCCATAAATCCGAACACTACGGAGAAATTACATATGGAGACGCTTTACCGCAGGGGACACCCGATAACTACCGTTATTATTTTTATAATGGCAAGAAGAGAACGTTTTCAATTTATGCGAATGAAGTCTTTAAGGTAACTGATAAGATAACTGCAATGGCAGGAGCACAATACGTTTACCACAAATATAGTTTGGAAAACGATAAGTTCAAACCTTATGAGTTTGACGTCGATTATAATTTTTTCACACCACGTGTTGGTTTGAATTACAACTTCACAGACAATTTCAAAACATTCGCTAATTTTTCCGTTGCCGAAAGAGAGCCAAGACTGAAGGATATTTATGACGCAGAGAACCAGGCATCGATACCTAACTTTCAAATTGTCGATACCGTTAACAACATTTACGAAAATCCTCTCATTAAACCTGAGAAAATGTATAACTATGAGTTAGGATTTGGTTACACAACGGGTTTGATAAAAGCAAATTTGAATTTCTACTTCATGGATTTTAAAAATGAGATAGTAAACAACGGACAATTAGATTTAGTCGGACAGCCAATAACAGGGAACGCTGGTAAATCAATACACAGAGGTTTGGAACTTGAGTTTGAATTCACACCCTTTAAAGAAATGTTTGGCAGAACATCGGTAGGTCCTTTGAAGCTATCCGGAAATTTAAACTTATCCCAAAACTACTTTACAGAATACAAGGAAATTCTTGGGGTTGATACACTCGGAAATATAGTTTACGGAAATGATTATTCCGATAACACAATATTGTTAAATCCAAACATAATTGGAAATCTTTCTTTAAGTTACAATAATGATTTCGGAACTGGAATATATATTTCAATGCAGCACGTTGGGAAACAATACTTAGACAATTCTGAGAATGAAAGTAAGAATCCAAACGCACGCAATCAACCGGGATATGTCGATAAAGTGATAGATGCTTATACGATTTTTAATGCCGGTTTGACGTTGAACTTTGCAGAACTGTTTGGCTATACAGATATTAATAATCTCTTCAAAAAAATTGAGACCAATTTCAGAGTCAATAATATCTTTGATGTATTATATGAAACCTACGGAACGGTAGATGGGTATGGAACACCATACTGGATTCCCGCTGCAGATAGAAGTTTTTATTTCGACTTGAAGATTGGTTTTTAGATAAAAACTGTGAAGACTTGCCTGAAATCGGTTCGTTATTCTGAATTCATTAAAGATTAATGGAGTGTAAAGAATCCACTTTAAATTATTATTTTTGATACTTCCTCGTTTTTCAAAGAGGGCTTTCAAAATGACACTGCTCAGGCTTTCTTTTGAGGTTCTTTATCTGGTAACAACTTAATAACTATCAAGGAAATTAGGTTTGCAATAAATAATGTAAAGTGCATTCCTTCCATTCCATAATTCAAGAAAAGCTCATCTATAATTACGAGTGCCCCTGCCAGCGATATGCTGCAAAAGAATGCGGCGTTAATGGCACTGGATTCCTTTTTCCTCACGCTTTTGAAAGATAAGAATGCCTTGAAGAATAATACAGATATAAACCCAAGCCAGATTAATACAATAACAAAAAAGATAACACACAACCACACCGGGGTATTGTAAACCAAAGTAATTTGCATAAGCAGGTCGAAATTTCCCGAAGCAAATTTCCATACAGGTGGAAGTATACACGCAGCTCTTAAAAGATCAAAAGTGTTAGTAAGAAATGCAACCGAGAACCAAAAGGCAAGAATGAGCAGCAAGACTCTTTTTAAGGTGAATATTGTTGAAAACATTATAATAAATAAAATTTAAAATTACACATGAAGTTATATTTAATATAACAAAATTTATAATTTTTATACACCTCAATTATCACTCCTAAAATTAATCAACTTTTTTCCCTTCTATAATCATCAACACCCCAGCAAGCAAAATCAAAAGTGCCGAAACGACAAACGTTGCATTATTAGAAAACAATTTTCAATAGTCTTTGCTTTTAGTAAGTGAATGGGAATTCTACTTAATTAAGGTGTGATTTATTGTTTCTCTAATTCAAAATGCCTTATATCGGTTTCAACATTTTTATACTTTTTCTTAATGTGTCTCCTGGTTCTTTCCGCTGCATAAACTGAGCGATGCTGTCCCCCAGTACATCCGAATGAAACCATAAGATCATTGAAGTCTCTTTCGATATAATTCTCTATAGAAGCATCAATTATTTTAAAGATATTTTCAAGAAAGTCATTCATAGTTGTTTGGGATACAATAAAATCAACAACGGATTTATCCATTCCGTTAAGATCTTTAAATTCATCTAACCTTCCAGGATTTTCTATAAATCTGCAGTCAAAAACAAATCCGCCACCGTTCCCGGAGGTATCTTCAGGGATTCCAGAAAATTTGTAACTGAATGAAGTAATTTTTACTTTTAAAGCCATATACTTTTGTGTAACCAAAGACATTCATTAAATAATCAAACCATGCTCAACTCAATAATACACACTTTCATTATTTAATAAATTTTTAATTTATAATTTTATAATTTCTAATGAATTCGCAATTAAAAATTTTCAGAATAACTTTTTCGGGGGTGCTTATACAGTGAAAATTGAACATTATAAATTGATTGTCCCGCAGGGATTCCTACGGAAAAAATTTAAAAATTGTCAATTGAAAATTCTAACTAAATTATGGTTATAAAATAATATGCAATTATTAAATAATAAGTATATAAATCAGAATACTATATATACAAAAAAAAGGACTCTTAAAAAGAGCCCTCTAACCTAAACCATAATTATAATGAAAAACAAAACAATCGTATATCTATTTGTTATACGAATGTATAAGACTTACGTTCCTTTATTCAATGCAACTTCTTTCTTTACTTTTCTCTTTTTCCAGATTTTTCTAACTATCAAGTAAATAATAAACAAAATTCCAATAACCGGGAGCAATGCAATTATAATCATTATTAGCGAACTAAGAACTTTTGTAAATCCTGTAAGTCCTTTCTTAAATCCCTGACCTAATTCATAGAAGAAACCACCTCCGGATGATGTTTCGAGTAATGATGGTTCAAACACGGAAATAGTAAGTGTAGAAAACTCAGCTTGATTCCTGAGAAACCTCATCCTGCCTTCTGTACTTTCGATATTGTTTCTGACAGATGCGAGCTTCTCTTCAACCTCAACGATGTCGGTTAATCTTGCGGTCTTTTCGGAAAGCAACTTTAGCAACCTTGATTCAAGCTCTTTCTGTGTTTTTTGGCGAGCTTCAAGATCAATGTACTCTTCTGTTACGTCTCTCGATGAAATATTTTGAGACATGACTTTCCCGATTGCTGCAACATCAGAAATTAGCACGTCATATTTATCTGTAGGTACTCTTACAATGATAGTACCTTGTTTTTGCCCACTGGGATTTAATCTTGAGGTGTTGTTCGATACAAACCCGTTATAATTCCTGACAATCTCTATAATCTTCTTTTCTGTTTCATCGAAGTTATCGACTTCTAACTTCATTGTACCAGTCCTGATTATCAACCTGTCTAACACCTGCATTTGCCCGGAACCTTCCTGTTCACCGGTTTGATAACTCACAGTCTTTACTTTATCCTTTTCATATTCCATAGATCGTTTTTCATTGCTTTGGGGATCATCCAGTGTACCTAAAGTAGTGACGTCCTCTTCTAAGTTTTCTGGTGATTCCTTTTTTGTAAATAAACCGTCTTCTTTATCACCGCAGCCGGCAAAAAGTAAGAATAATGCTAAGATTAAAATGATTCTGTTAAGTTTGAATTTTCTCATGATAATTTTTTTCTTTTTAATACTCCTGTAATATAAGCATTGTTCCTTAAAAAAAGAATCCTGCTTTAAAATCACAGAAACAATTCTGGAATTTAAAATATATTCTCCTTACACTTCATAATATAAATGAAACTCGTAAGGATGCGGACGAAGTTGAACCTCTTTAATTTCCCTATTCATTTTGTAATTGGTCCATGTTCGGATCAAATCATCCGAAAAAGTATCACCTTGTTTCAAATAATCTTTATCTTTTTCGAGTTTATGAAGCGCCATCTGGAATGTCTCGGGTGCCTGCTTTATCTTCTTCTTCTCTGCATTACTTAATTGATAAATATCTTTATCAAGAGGTTCACCCGGATCAATTTTATTAATTATACCATCGAGCCCTGCTAACAGCATCGCCGAAAAAGCAAAATATGGATTCGAAGTTCCATCAGGACATCTGAATTCAATTCTTTTCGTCTTCGGATTTTCATAGTACATTGGTATTCTCACCGCAGCACTCCTGTTTCTCATCGAATAAACAAGGTTTACTGGTGCTTCGTAACCGGGGACAAGTCTTTTATAGGAATTTGTTGTTGGATTGGTAAACGCAAGTAACGATGGTGCGTGAGTAAGAATACCACCAATAAAATATAATGCAAGTTCGCTCAATCCCGCATATTTATCTCCAGCAAATAATGGTTTATTATTCTTCCAAAGACTTACATGTGTATGCATCCCACACCCATTGTCTCCGAATATTGGTTTTGGCATAAACGTAGCTGTCTTTCCAAATGTTCTCGCAGTGTTTTTTATGATGTATTTGAACATTTGAAGATTATCGGCACATTCAAGAAAAGAACAGTATTTGAAATCTATTTCTGCCTGACCCGCTGTCGCTACTTCGTGGTGCTGCATCTCGACTTTTATTCCTGCATTTTCAAGATGTTCAACCATAACATTTCTGATATCATTGGTCGAATCAGATGGGGGTACAGGAAAATAACCTTCATTAGTTCTAATCTTATGACCGAGATTGGCTTCTTTTTCACTTCCTGTATTCCAGAATCCCTCCCTTGAGTCTATCCTGAACCAGCTTTCATATTCGTTAACATTATATGCAACATGATCCAGAATAAAGAATTCTGCTTCGGGTCCATAGTATGCCTCATCTGCAATTCCCGTCGATTTCAAATATTCAATAGTTTTCTTAGCAACGTATCTTGGATCGTGATCATAAGGTTCTTTGGTTATTGGATCAAGTATATCACAAATTATACTAAGGCTTTTTGTTTCTATAAACGGATCAACCTTTGCCGTTACGGGATCAGGAATAACAAGCATATCAGATTCGTTAATAGGTTTCCACCCTCTTATCGAAGAACCATCGAATCCATATCCTTCATAGAAACCCTCTTCCGTCAATTGAGAAACCGGGATTGAGAAGTGCTGCCATTGACCGGGAAGATCCGTGAACCTGAAGTCAACCATTTTAATTTCTTTTTCTTTGATAAGCTTAAAAACATCGTTAATTCTTTTAAGCTTATCTCTTTCCTTTTCTACTGAGTTTTGTTTTTTCATGTTGTTTTAATTTGATTGTGTAATAAGATTTTATATCAATTGAATAAATTATCAACTTTGTTTTTTAAGATACAGTTGTGTCGTTTCTTTTAGCGTGGTTAAAACAACGCTTGTCTTTGAAGATTTAACACCGGGCCATGATTGTATTTTTGATAAAAGCTTTTCAAGTGAAGTGGTGTTTTCTGTCCTTATCTTAAGAATATGAGAACCCTCTCCTGTAACAGAATGACATTCCAAAATTTCTTTATTCTTTATACAGTGTTCAACAAACTGTCCATAGTGTTTAGACGATTCACTGATTACTGAAATAAAGCATGTGATGTCCTTTTGTAACTTTTTAGGATTAAGTATTGCAGTGAATGATTTAATATATCCATGCGACTCTAACTTTGATATCCTATCTATTGTAGAGGGGAGAGACAGACCAATCTTTTCCGCAAGTTCGTTCTTCTTAATATGAGAATCATTCTGAAGCTCATTGAGTATCATATAATCAATGTCATCAAGCTTCAAATCTTCTTTATATTTGGGATGATGAGTTATACCTTAATATATTAGGTTATCTTCAAATAATTCCTAATAAAATAAGGAATATTGTATATTTTATCAAGTATAATTAGATTCTCAATAATAAATAAATCCGGACCTTTTACAAAGCCCGGATTTTAAATAGAGATTAATTTGATTTTTTTCTATTTCAGAAGAATCCCGCCATAGGCGGTTTACTCATTTAATTAACAACATTTTCTTCATTGCATTAAAATCATTTGCTTTTATAGTATATAAATATATTCCGCTGGATAAACCGCTTGCATCAAAATTTATTTCCTTAATTCCAATCGATACTGTTTCATTATTTACCAGTATTACAATTTCCCTTCCGTTAATGTCAAATATCTTTAGCGTGACATTCGACTGTTCTGAAATTGCAAACATAATGGTCGTAGATGGGTTGAAAGGATTAGGATAATTTTGAAATAGTTCGAACATACCTGGAATTTCATTTGAAATGTTTTTAAAACTAACGTTTATAGAATCCCTGCTAATTTTAATTCTTGTAAACATCTGCTGTGCCAGAGAAGGTCCGTTTAATTCTC
>JADHVP010000112.1 GCA_016783945.1 Ignavibacteria bacterium | reverse complement strand
CGGAAGAAACAAGACCATTTTGGCAAACAGCTTTTCATTTTTTTGTTTTAGTAGCAATTTTAATATTTGTAAATTGGGGTAAACCAGATGCAACAGAAGGCTTCTGGTATTTTATATACGTTAATAAATGGTATATCACAGGATTGTTTGGAGTTGCATTTGCATTTTCTCTTATATTTATACTTAAGTTAAATAAATTTTATGTTGCCTCAGGTTCAATAATTGTAATTGCTACAGCAATAATTTTTTCGAACAATCCTATTATACCCTTCACTGTATCAGTTGTTATCTTAACAATAATTTTATCAATCTCTAAAGGTGAGCCCAACAATTGGATGGGAGAATCGTGGGGTTTTGCTAAGCAAATATTACCATTGTTAGGAGCGGGAGTTTTAATTGCAGGATTTTTACTCGGCTCACCGAACAGTTCAAATGGTATTATCCCTAATGAATGGATATCGAACTTTGTAGGAGGTAATTCAGTTTTTTCAAACTTCTTTGCTTCTATAGTCGGAGCATTTATGTACTTTGCTACATTGACTGAAGTACCAATCTTACAGGGGTTGATTAACAATGGAATGGGTAAAGGTCCTGCATTGGCTTTACTCTTAGCTGGACCAGCATTATCATTACCCAATATGCTTGTTATACGCAGTGTTATAGGAACTCAGAAAACAATAGTGTATATTACTCTTGTTGTTGTAATGTCAACGATAAGTGGGTTAATTTTTGGTGCTTTATGAAACATTAATGTGTGATGAGAATTTTATTAATTTGCACATTGTAAAAATGAAAAATAAAGAATGATTTATAAAATTTTATCAAAATAAATTTTAAGTAGGAGAAAAAATATGTTACACATAAAGGTAGTAGGACCGGGCTGCATGAATTGTGAGAAATTAGCAGCCATGTGTCAGACTGTAATTATCGAAAAAGAAATTGAAGGATACGTTGAAAAGGTTACAGACCAAGATAAAATAACAGAACTTGGTATTCTGATGACACCGGGATTAATTATTAATGATAAAGTCATAAGCAGTGGAAAAATTCCAACACAATCAACTTTAGAGCAATGGATACTCAAAGCTTCAAACAAACACTAAGTTAATTTTAATGTGATTTAAAGAAATATCATGAGTACAGTAATAAAAAAGTTGAAATTCCTTGACAGGTATTTAACACTCTGGATATTCCTTGCGATGTTAATAGGAGTATTTTCAGGTTTTCTTCTTCCGCAGATTGTCGATTTCTGGAATTTCTTTCAAGCAGGTACTACAAACATTCCAATTGCTGTTGGTCTAATTTTAATGATGTATCCACCATTGGCAAAAGTAAAGTATGAAGAACTTGGAAAGGTATTCAGAAATTGGAGGATTTTGCTGTTATCACTTATTCAAAACTGGCTAATAGGTCCAATATTGATGTTCGTATTGGCTATCCTATTTCTGAGTGATCTTCCACACTACATGTATGGTTTGATATTGATTGGACTTGCACGCTGTATTGCTATGGTTATCGTTTGGAATGAATTAGCAAAAGGTGATTCAGAGTATGCAGCAGGTTTGGTTGCATTCAACTCAATTTTCCAGGTCTTGTTCTATTCTGTTTATGCTTATATTTTTATTACAATCTTGCCTACGTGGTTTAACATCGAGGGAACTGTCGTTGATGTTACAATTGGACAAATTGCAGAAAGTGTATTTATATACTTGGGAATTCCATTCCTTGCGGGTATTATTACAAGATTCAGTTTGATTAAAATTAAAGATAAGGAATGGTATGAGAGAAGCTTTATTCCTAAGATTAGCCCGATTACATTAATCGCATTGCTATTTACAATTCTTGTTATGTTTTCTCTGAAGGGCGAGTATATTATTGAATTACCTCTTGACGTCATTCGTGTGGCAATACCTCTTCTTATATATTTTGTGCTTATGTTCCTTGTTTCTTTTTATATGGGTAAGAAAGTAGGAGCGAATTACGCTCAATCAGCTACACTATCATTCACTGCTGCCAGCAATAATTTTGAATTAGCTATTGCTGTTGCGATTGCAGTGTTCGGTATAAATTCGGGAGAAGCGTTTGCTGCTGTGATAGGACCTTTAGTTGAAGTACCTGTATTAATTTCACTCGTAAATGTTGCTTTGTTCTTTCAGAAAAAATATTTTGGTAAGAAGATGGGGAAGATCTAAATGCTTCTGATATTTTCATAAATTAAATATACCAAATGAATATTTCAAAAATAGTGGTGTTTATAATTTTGTCTTTAACTGCTTTTGCATGCAGCAAAAATAATACAAAGTACGTAGCTTATTATTTCCATCCTACTGCAAGGTGTCAGAGTTGTCTTAATCTCGAATCTTATATGAAGGAATTAATCGACACAAAATATACTAGCAATAGATTCCAGTTCAAAGTGGTGAATATAGAAGAAAAAGAAAATGAACATTATACGAAAGACTTCGACCTACAATTTAGTTCCGTAATACTCGTAAAATTTGAAAACGATAAACAGATTAAATGGAATAATTTAGATTCCGTATGGTCTTACACTAATGATAAAGAAAAGTTTTTTAATTATGCAGAACAAGAGATAACAGACTTCATGAATAATTGAAGTGGTTAATACTTAAAATTATATTTTAAAAAAGAAAACAAAATAAAATGGTTATTAAAATTCTTGGAGTTGGATGCAGCCGTTGTAGAAAATTAGAGCATCAGGTAAGAGATATAGTTGCAAGTAAAAATATTGATACAACAATTGAAAAAGTCACTAACATAGAAGATATGATGAAATATGGTATTATGACAACACCAGGACTTGTAATAAACGATAAATTAAAATCAAGTGGAATACTTCCTAAAAACGAACAAATCTTAAACTGGATAGAGGAGGAAAAAAAATGACAAAAACATTAATTTATTTATCAATTATAGTCATAGCAGTACTTTTGTTGTCTTGTAATAAGAACGATATTAAGTCAGAATCGAATAAGATTTCGGGAAATCAAATTACCGATGATGATTACAAAATTGAATTTGTTGAACTTGGTTCGGTTAAATGCATTCCCTGTAAAAAGATGCAGCCTATAATGCGGTCAATTGAGAAGAAGTACGGTGGACAGGTTAAAGTAACATTTTATGATGTTTGGGAAGATAAAGCTCCAGCTAAAAAGTTTGGTATAAAGTTAATACCAACTCAAGTGTTTCTTGATGCAAAAGGTAAAGAGATCATGAGACATCAAGGGTTTTTCCCAGAGGAAGAAATTGACAAGTTCTTACAATCTCAAGGGCTAACTATAACGGAATAATCTATGATCGAAGAAATATTTTCTTTTCTGAGCACAGCCTTATCCGATAATTTATTCATATCAATATTTGCGTCGTTTAGCTGGGGAGTATTAAGCATTTTACTGAGCCCCTGCCATCTTTCAAGCATTCCGTTGATAATAGGCTTTATCAATTCTCAGGGTGAAATATCGCTTAAAAGAACTTTTTATATATCATTAATATTTGCAGTTGGAATTCTTATTACAATTGCGTTGATAGGATTTATTACAGCTTCCTTGGGAAGACTTATGGGGGATGTGGGGAGCGTTGGTAATTACATAGTTGCTGCAGTGTTTTTTGTAATCGGATTGTATTTGTTGGATATAATAAAATTACCCTGGGATAATGCTAACATAAAAACGACAAAACAAAAAGGTTTATTAGCTGCATTTATACTTGGGCTTTTGTTTGGTATTGGTCTTGGTCCTTGCACATTTGCTTATATGGCTCCGATACTTGGCGTTGTATTTGAGGTTGCAAGAAGTAATCTTCCATATTCCGTTACACTTTTATTTGCGTTTGGGATTGGTCATTGTTTGGTAATTGTTTTTGCCGGAATGATGTCAAAAAAAGTTCAGGAATATCTTAACTGGACAGAGAACTCAAAAGTTGTTTCCTATATAAAGAAAATCTGCGGAGTACTGGTTATATTAGGGGGAGTTTATATGGTTTATATTACATTCTAAGTTTTCTTAATAATGAAATATCTATTTTTAATAGCTGTGTTTGTTTTCATACAAACCACTTTAACAAGTGCACAAATTTATTCAGATTTCTCCGCTGATGATATTAATGGAAACGAAGTTGTATTGAGTTCATATCTTGAAAAAGGACCCGTTATGCTTGGCTTTTGGAGTTCACGATGCACAGCGTGCAGAGAGTTGCAGAGAAATATGAAAATATTGTATGAAAAATATAAATCATATGGCTTTACTTACATTGGTGTTAATGTAGATGACCAGAAAACGGTATCTAAGGTTAAATCTTATGTGTATGCTAATGGATTCACATTCCCGGTTATATTAGATACAGACGAAAAGATTTTTGAATCATACAGCGGGAGTGCTATTCCTTATTATTTATTCATAAACGAAGATAAAGAGGTTACTAATTCTACTCTTGGATACACTAATGGGGATGAAAAAATGATAGAAGAAGAAATAACGTTATTATTAGAATTAAAATAAAATGGAGAATTTACTTACATTGGTATTTCCATGTTTGTTTATCTTGTAAATATGTTGCATCAGGTCTTTCTCCGGGGGAGTGCTAAGTAATGACCTGATACCTAACCATGCAGGCTTTTATAACGGAGTAAAATTTCTCACCGAGTTTTGGTTTTCCTTAGGGGATCACTACGTGAAACCCTTCTATAATTTGCATGACCAGGCAATTCCTTTTAAGGGATTGCCATTTTGTACAAATATAATACATTTATTTTTATAACTTTCTAAACCCTTTGTAAGTATGAAGCATCTAATAAATGATCTAATAAAAAAAGGATGAATGCACAGTTTTTTGTAACATTTTAATTTATTATTCGTCTTTATAACTTAAAAACGAGGAGAAGGGGATTGTCTAAAATTATACTGTGTATCGTTTGTTTTTTTGTTTTTACTTCTTTTGTTTTATCTCAAGAAGATACTGATAGCACGAATACTGTATTTAAACCGAATACCGATCTCAATATTACAATTTCAAGGTTTGATAATTCGGAATTAAAAATTGACGGAGTGCTTAATGAACTCGTATGGCAGAATGCAACATGTGTTGGAAATTTTTCAGAGACTCATCCCGGTGATATGGTCGAACCTGAAGTTCAAACAGAAGCTATGATGTTCTATGATGATAACAATATTTATTTTGCCTTTATCTGTTATGATAATGATATGTCGAAACTCCGGGCAACCTTTGCTGATAGAGATAAAGTGTTCAATGATGATTTCGCAGGATTCTTTTTAAATACTTATAGCGATGACAAACAGGCATATGAGATATTAACCAATGCATACGGAATTCAAGGCGATTTAATGTGGACGCCAGATGGCGAAGACTCAAATTATGACGCTGTATGGAAATCGGATGCAAAGGTTTATGATGATAGATGGACGTGTGAGTTTGCTATACCTTTTAAAAGTATAAGATTCCCTGACAAAGATACTCAGGAGTGGAATATCCATCTTTATAGAGTCAGACCTCGCGAAAGCAGGGAGCAGCATTTCTGGGTTCCGATAGCTCAAGACGATCCTTCCTTGTTTACAAAGTCAGCGAAGTTAAAAGGAATGAAAAATATAAAGGGTGGAAAGAATTTCGAGGTTCTGCCCTATATGCTTGGTTCGAGAGATTATTATTTAGCCGATGATGAAGATCCCAATTCTGATTTTCTATCAGATCCTTTCAAGGGTGAGATTGGATTAAATTTGAAATATGGAATTACTTCTAACCTAACGGCAGATGTAACAATAAATCCTGATTTTAGCCAGGTTGAATCAGACGCGAGTGTTATAGATGTTAATACTTCGTTTGCTTTATTCTATTCCGAGAAAAGACCTTTCTTTTTAGAAGGTAAAAGCATATTCAATACACCGACCAGTGTTGTTTATACAAGGACAATAAATGCTCCTCTCTTTGCTGCAAAATTAACTGGTAAGGTAGGAGATTTCGATATTGGCTATATGATGGGTTACGATGAAAAAACACCTTTTATTATTCCCCTGAAAGAAAGCAGCAGCTTCATATCCAGCAGCAGGAAGTCTCTATCAAATATTGTAAGGGTAAAGCATAGTCTTAAAGATGATTCATATATTGGTTTTATTTTTACAGACAGGGAAGTAAAAGATACATCTAACAGTTTTTTTAAAACCGATGGTTATAACAGGGTTTTTGGAATCGATGGTAACTATCGTTTCCTCGATAATTATTCGTTTAGCTTTCAATTGCTTGGTTTTAATTCTAAAGAGGTTAACGACACGACTGTTTATTCAGGTGAGGAATCTGATTATGCAACTTTTGATAATGGTAAGTTTACTGCTGCATTCGATGGAGAAAGCTTTACGGGTTTTGGTGGAATTGCAACACTAAGAAGAAGTGCTAAATACTGGAGCTTTGTAGCTCAATATAACAATCTCTCTCCTGTCGCGAGGAGAGATAATGGATTTATTAATAGCAATGATTTCAGAGACTTCTTTCTATTTAATGAATATGCATTCTACCTTAACAACGATGTTATCGAGCGAATAGTACCGGAACTTGAGTTTTTTGTCAGGCACGATTACGATGGCAAGTTAAGAGAAGTCTTCATGGAACCATACCTCTTTATTCAATTTAACAATCAAATTAATTTGGTAGCTGGTTATTACTTAATAAACAACGAGCAATATGGGGGAAGTTATCATAGAAATGTGAACAGGATATGGGTAAACTTAAACTCAAATACACTCAGCTTTTTAAGAGGGGGGTTCTTTTTCGCAGGAGGTAAATACATAGGAAGGTTTGAAGAGCCATCCTTTGTGGGATACGGTTTTGATTTTGAATTATGGTCGACTTTCAAACCTATCGACAGGCTCGTAATGGAAAACAATTATTATTATTCTCAGTTGGCAAAATCTTCTTATTCAGGTGAGAAGTTATATGCAGGTTATCTATTTAGGAATAAGACAACCTATCAATTCAGTAAAAATCTTTTTGCAAGGTTAATTTTAGAATACAATTCTTTCACGAATCAATTTAGTATTGACCCGCTCATAAGTTATAAATTAAATCCCTTCTCAATATTTTATTTGGGCTCTACTCACCAGGTTTCTGACCTGGAGGATGGTCACGGTCATAACAGATTAGTTGAATTAGAACGACAGATATTTTTAAAGTTTCAATACTTGTGGAGATTGTGAAAGAAGGTTGCTTTATTCTTTAGTTTTTCATCCATTCATATTATCATTCCTTAAGGATTAATTTGGATTTCCAATTCATTTTGTTATTTAATAAAAATTCATTATTATTTAATAAAGAGATTTAATTAAAGCTACACTCAAAAGAAAGGAGAAGTAATATGAATCGTAATGAATTATTAGAATTGCAGTCAATAAAAGAATACCCATCTTTATCGATCCTATCACCGACTCATAGAACTTTTCCTGAAAACCAGCAAGATATAATTAGAATAAAAAACTTAATAAAAGAAGCAAAGAACAGGTTGCAGAAGGAATTTAGTAAAGTTGAATCTGAAGATTTAATTAAAAAGCTCGAAGACATTACTGGAGATATCGATTATAAAAACGCACTTGATGGATTAGCAATCTTTGTAAATAAACAAGTATCAAAAATATTTTATTTACCTTTTATTGTTTTAGAAAGAGTTATTATCGATGAGACATTTGCAACGCGAGACCTGGTCTTTGCGATAAATAGAAGTCCGCGGTATTGGGTGCTTGCTTTGAGCGAGAAGCCGACACGTTTGTTTGAAGGATTCCGTGACACTTTAAATGAAATCAAAAATGATGATTTCCCTGTTGTTTATGAGGGACCTGCAGAATCTGAATCTCCTCCTGGAGGAAAAGATATAAAAAATCCTAAATACAGGGCTGATCAAAG
>JADHVP010000111.1 GCA_016783945.1 Ignavibacteria bacterium | reverse complement strand
TTCCCAGTTGATTAATTATCTCAGTTCTTAATTTATCATAATCCTTTTGAGTTTCATGTATTCCACCGTCAATTTCAACGACTAATTTGCTTTCATGACAATAAAGATAAGCTATAAAATATCTTGTCTTATTAAAATAAGTAAATTCAATTGGATACTGTCTGTAGAATTCGTTATTACATTTTTTCCTATTTATAACGACCAAGCTCACCTGCCGACAACACTGCGGAGCGCTAAACCTTGAAAAACCACCTGCTTAAATGCGGGGCAGAGCCTTTCAAAAACCGCCACGCTGTTGGCGGTCAGGTGGAGTGACTGGTTATGCGAACTTGCTAATATTATTACACACTTACAAATATGAGAACACAAGCTATTTTGAAGAATTAAGTATTGTGTCCCCCGAATTTACCTGTCAATGATGATAAAGAAATCTATTTATTCGACGCATTACTTTTTGAGGATTCTTTTCAAGTTCACATTCCCAAATTCTAATAACTTTCCAACCTTTTCGTTCTAATCTTTCATTAATCTGTTTGTCTCGAATTCTGTTTTTTTCAATTTTCTTTTGCCAGTATTCTGAGTTTTGTTTTGGTGTCAGATTTCTACAATTATGTCCATGCCAAAAACAACCATCGGCAAAAACAGCTATTCGCTTGTTGTGAAAGACAAAATCGGGTTTGCTATCAGCTATCTTATAGTTCCTTCTCCAGCCCTTCAAACCTAACTGCTTGAAAAGCTGGATAAGCTTCAATTCAGTTGATTTGTTACCCTTAGGTTTATTAGCCTTCATTATCTCGGATCGTTTCTTTTGGGAAACGGTATCACTCATATTCTTCCAATTTGATCCTTTCACCAGTTATTGATCAAAACAAACTACTTACCACTCGACAATAATGTCCTAATTCTTCCCTTTATATTTTCATAGACCGATGTTAGTTTGCTTTTTGCTACATCCGTTAAGAGGGCTGTATGTGCTATTGCGTCTCTAATTGGTTTATACTCATTTGCGTCTCTTGCAAGACACGCTTCTTTTATGGGGTCTTTTTTATCAACCAGATATGCAAGGTCATTCATTGATAAATAACTTAAATCTCCACCAACTCTTCTAATATCTATGCTTATATTTCCTTTATTTTTGCTATCTGTTTCCACGCTTTGCCATTTTTGACTTTCCCTCTGTGCTTCTGTAGATAGAGCAATATTATCTTCTTGGATATATTTCCTGATTAAATTTTCAGAAATGAAGCATTCTGCATAAGAACCGAAATTAAATTGCGCATCTTCTCCTAATTCATCAACCCAATTTTCTACTCGTTTTCTGTAGTCAGTGTCATCTGTAGGAATGATACCATCACCACTGGGCGGTACATCTCCACTTGGTGGGGTAGTATATTCTTCGGATACAACATCAAAAAGTCTTTTGGATATTCTATCTCTTTTCTTTATTCGCATGTTTTCCGAATCACCGTCCATCCGATGTTTTACTCTCCACTTGTCCCAATCTTCAATGACTTTGTTTATAATCGTATTCTGGAGTTTTTTTAATAGACTCTCGAACTTAGGATCATTTGCTACGATTCCTTCGCGAGCTGTAGCAAACCTATCTTTACTATCATCTAACTCGTTAAAATGGATTTGTCCGTATAAATAGTTTTCTACGATTCTCGAAGTGGGTATTTGTTTTAAGATATTTCTCTCTCTTAATCTACCATTAACAAAAAGGTCGACACCTATCCTTTCATCTGAAGAAATAATCGAAAGGTTTCTCGGTTTTTCGACAGTTGCAATAAATCCCATAAAATTGTCTTCAACTGCAAATTTACTTTCTTCGAGTGGCGGGAATTTTTCTTTAAGTCTTTGGATGTATGGGTCCTGAATATCGTTTATTAGCCATATGAATTGTGTTTTTGATGCCAGGTCATCCAAGCATTCGATAGTAATTGGTGTGTCGTTAAGAAATAAGTTGAAGGAATCGTCTAAAAGGGAAAATCTGAAATACAAAGCGATAGATTTTTTTAGATAATCTACCGTATTCTTTATTCCGTCTTTTATGTTTTCAAAATAAACGATAGTTCCTTTTTGGTGGTTTTCGGTATAAGGTTCAAAAATACTTTTTTCCCAATTGCCCAGCGGATATTCCTGAGGTGTTAAATCCTCAACTATCGCTCTATTTAATCCAGAATTATCTATAGTTCCACCAACATATTCCCCATTCTCTTTCTTTGATATAACCGAAATTTTATCCGCACAAGATAACAACGCTAATTTTCCTATCCCTTTTCTGCCAATGTAAGGCCTTTCCTTTGCAGATTTAGTCCTTCCATCTTTTCTCTTCGTGTATCCAATTTTTAGAAATTTATTCTGAAAATCATCTACGGTCATGCCCTCCCCGTCGTCTTTTATAACAAGACAGTTTTTATCCCTATCAATATAAATCCACACATTGTCAGCATCGGCATCCCAAGAATTAGAAACCGCTTCCCCTAGAACAGTTATAAAGCTTCGATATAAATTCCTCCCCAAATGATTTAAAACGCTTAAAGAAATTTCGAAGGTAAATTGTCTTTCATCCGCCATTATATTCCTCCAAATGTTTCATTATGCTTTTACCAATGATTTTACCTAATCTAACAGGAACGGCATTGCCGATATGCTTTCCGAGGCACTTAATGGAAAAGGGCAGTTTTGGATCGATGAATTTATAATATTTAGGAAATGTCTGCAAAAGCGCCCCTTCTCTTAAAGATAATGCTCTATGCTGCTCTGGATGTCCAAAACGACCGGTACCAAAATTGTAGAATTGCGTCGTAATTGTGGGAGCGGGTTTGTCCCATTCCATTCGAGAATAGACAGAAACATAGCTTTTCCCCGAAGGTTTTTGATGACACGGGGTAAGCAGTTCTTTGTCCCAATCTCGCCAAGTTCCTCCCGGTTTCGACTGATGAATTCGTTTTTTATTGATTGCTGTATGCTTACATGCCTTATGTAATGGATCTTTGCTAGAAGTTTCTCCATCCTTTATAGGTTCAAGACTTCTAATGATTTTTCCAACGGTGCGATATCGAGAGGGGGTATGAGTTTTGGATATTAGTTGGATATTTCCAAGTTTTGAAGCTAACAGAACCAAACGTGTTCTTGTCTGTGGTATTCCATAGTCGGGACAATACACAGATTTCCAAGATATATGATAATCGAGTTCTTTTAGATTTCTAATAAAATCCGAGAATATCTCTTGCTTTTCAATTTGAGGTACATTTTCCATGGAGACAATATCGGGTTCCATCTCTTTTATTAATCTTGAGAATGAATGCAACAATCCCCATTTATCGTCTTCATTTCTTTTGCTATTTTTTTGCGTATGGGTCGAGAATGGTTGACATGGTGCGCAACCCGCAAGTATTCTGATCCCATTTTCTGGATATACCTTTGCCAATTCGGTTCCGGTAATTGTTCTAATATCTTTGTTGATGAATTTTGTATTATTATTTTTTTCATACGCGTATTTACATGTTTCATCTGTATCGATACCTGCAGTTACAGATATCCCAGCTTTTATAAAGCCGTGTGTCATTCCGCCAACCCCACAGAATAAATCCACAGCATCTACAGACAATTTATTATTTTTAGAAGATTCTTTCTTCATCTGCACTCCGATAAATCACACTTCATGTATAAGTTTATGGTTATTTGTTAAAAGTCATACGCCTAACGTCGCAAATAACCGGCGCAATGCGAGCACTAGCGAGCATTGATTGCGTCCGAGTTAATTTGCCTTGTTATGCGCCACAGTTCTGACTGGCTTAGGAAGTGGTTCCTGATACACAACTCCCTTTCGTAGATCCTCCACTGGCAGCAAATTTAAGTGTTCTCGGCTGTACGCAATTACTTCTTGCCGTGCCCCCTTTGCAAGCCCCGCAATGGCTTTAGCATACGCTTTTGCTTCTTCCAGGTTAGTAGATTTATCTATTAGTGATGTCTGATATTCAATCTCAGAGTAAACGTTAAATAAGGCTTGTGAACGTGACCGAAGAACTCGGTTCCGCTCTTCTCTTTCTCTCTTTCTTATCCACCATTGAGCAATATTTATCACAACTGATAAAATTGTTACTATTGTCGCCACCTGTGTAATCAAATTCATCGGTTAACTCCTGATATTTGTATTTAGCGCATAACGGAAAAGCTCACCTGCAGAAACGCAAAATGCAGATAAACTATAAATTAACAGATTAACTTTTTGAATGCCATCTAAACTTAAAAATTTAGGACCCCACTGCGTTTCTGTCAGGTGAAGCGGGTGTTAGGTTCGAATCGCTTCCTGAGTTTAATAGTTAAATTTGATTTTCTGATTAACAATTCAAGTGGTGTATCATTCCGTTAATCAAGGTGTTTTAAATAGCTTTTCTACACTTGATAAGCTAATCACTTTCCAATCCTTTACTTTGTCGATTTCACGCTTTTCAATTATTTTTACTACGTTGTCTTGATAAACAAATTTGATTGAATTAACATAATACGAACAATGAACTAAAATACTCTTCACTGTCTCTGATGCAGTTTCTTTTTCAATTTGTTCATAAACTGTAATGTAAATATCAAATTCAGTAAAGTTTTCTATGCTTACTGCAACCTTTGACTGAGGGGGAGCAGCTTTATTACCGATTTCTTCTAGCATCTGCAAAATAGTCAAATCAGGGTCGTTGGCAATCCCTTTTAATATATCACTTTGACCATATTCTTGCCAAAGTTCATCTTGCCATTTTTTAGAAAGCTCAATTTTTTTCTCTGCATAATTAGCGAGAGTAAATTTTTTCTTTTTATTGAAATGGCTGTTTACTAGTATACCTACAATTATACCCCCTAATATTAAATAAAATATAAAACAGCCTACTAGGTCTTTATTATTGTTCTGTTGTGTATTTGCCATAATCTCACCACCCAAATTTAGAGATTCAGTTAGTTTGTATGTTTAAATACGGGAACATATCATTATCAACTTTTAACATACTGGATACTTGGTGTAATTTAGCTTCCCGCCAATTTGCAACTTTCAAAGCTTGTGTTTTTGAAATACTACATTTATATATAACTGTCATTTGGAAGGTTTTAGTTTGATGGTTGACACCAGGCAGGACAGGGTATCTTTTATATATTACTCCATGTTCACAAGCAACTACAATTTTTTCAATAGTTCTAGTTCCACAATGGTCATAAAGATCCTTCATTACTCTAGATATAAGCGTAATAACTTCTTGTTTAAGTGATGCCTTAGTAGAATGCTTTGTATAAGCACCATACTCACCATAAGTCATCACAGCCATGTCGAACGCCACATTCACAATATAACATTCCCCTAACTTTGAGATTTCTACTTTAGAATTCTTTGGAGAGGCAAGAGTTGCAACTTCAATTAATATATGATCATTTGAAAGTGTTTTGTCGTGCGAAATTGAAATCATTTTAAGTATGGTTTTCTCTCGTGATGTATAGGCAAATTGCGGATCATAAGACAATCTTTTATGAAATTCCTCTATATGATGCTTAATTGCAAGTTTATCCATATCAGTTTGAGAGACATTTGATAGACGTTTTTTGTAATTATTAATCAGATATTCGATTTCTAATTCTAGAGATTTTTGCAACTCAGATATTCTATATTGACGATAACGCACAAAGCCAAATATCCCTATTCCCATAAGAATAATAATGGCAAAAAGACCTAATATTTTTCTTTGCATATCAAAATATACTTCTTATTTTTGATGTTAAGATAGAAAAATAAATTGGTTTATTTATCGGATTCATGATTTTCGTAACACCTAACGTTTAGTTTCACCTGCCCGCCGACATTAAAAATCAATACGTTATGAATAGCACAAAACTTGAATACCCATCATAACTTCCGAAATTCACCGTAGCGAGGCGGGTCAGGTGCAAACTTTTGTTAGCCACTTATTTTTACATTACTTAAATACATTTAAAATAATTGTTTTTACTTCTTCTGTAATATTATCTGAATTCTGAAAAAATTTATGGGCATAGTATTGATCATTTAAATGTTTGTTTAAACCAAGGGAAACTTCGAGTTTTATTGGGAAAGTATGTATAGGATTACCATTTGATAAATCTTTGATTTTTTGATTAGTTTTTTCATTCGTTTCTTTATCGTCAGAATTCATTTCATCAGTTATATCTAAATCGTGTAAAACAGCATAAGGAATATCAAATGAATTTAAAACTCTCTGAAAAAAGGGTATTGAATTTTTCCCACCTACGACAACAATAGACCAATCAAGTTCTTCAATTCTATTAATTATCATTTCTTCGTTTTGTAAAATTGTAGTCACTGCAATTTGGTCTTGAGGCCCTTCAACAACAAGAACCTTTTTTGCAAAAAACATTTCGTTAATAGATGGGTTGAATTTAGTTAATCCCTTGAATATTTTTCTTTCATCGAGATCGTCAAAAGCATTCGCACTGCAAGTTTTTATTTTAGTGCCAATTTCTATACTTTCCTTTTTAACAATACTAATTTTATCATAATCAAATGCATCAATGAATAACGGTGAATGAGTAGCATATAATACCTGATCTGTCTCTGAGAAATCTTTCATCACATCAAAAAATAACTTGCATAATTGAGGATGTATATATAATTCTGGTTCTTCAATAGCCAAAATTATTGTAGATTGTTTTTCAGTTTCTGATGATTCAAAAAGTTGGTTTCTTTCATTCATTATAAGAGTTTGAAGAAGAGTAAATACAATGCATCTTTGTAAACCATGTCCCTTATCCAGCACATCAGTTTCAACACCATCATCAATGCTTATTGAAACACCACGGGAAAACATATCCTTTATTTCGTCGATAATAATAGATAAGGAAACTCCTTTTACAGATGGCATCAATTTTTTTAATAATTCTTTTATTTTTTCTTCTATGGTTCCTAATGATTCTAATCGAGTTGAATCGCTATCATCTTCTATTTTATTAAAAAGAGATTTAATTTTATTTATTGACAACTCTATTTCTTTATATTTAGGATCATTCTTCAGAATTCGGTCAGATAAGTCCCCCATTAGTCTTCTGAAAGTTGTATTACTTGATCGTCTATCTATTTCGTCACTATAATCTGTTATTGCTTCCAATAAATATACAGAAGGAAGAAAAGCGACAACATTACTTTGAAGACCAAGAGCTTGCGTAGTGCTTATATCAGGTTCATCAAATTCGACATCGTTTTCTTCAAGATATTTTTCTAAAGATGATTTATAAATTGTTTTATTACATTTACCATCTTTGATAAAATATTCAGGTAAACTATTCTCGTTTACAATATCAATCCATTTAGGTTTGCTATATTTCTCGTCGATTTTTGGAATTGAAAGAAACCATTCCTTTGGTTCTGCCTTATAACCATGAAATTCTGATTTAACTTTTTCTTTAGAAGTTTTATTATCAATTTCTAACCATATTTGTTTTTCAAGTATTAATTGCTCTTTAACCAAATAAGATTTCCATCTCTTGACTTCAGATTTTGATAGGTTTGTAAATGTTCCTTTTATAATTATTTTTTCGTTTGGATCATTAAAATCATCTTTGGTAACACCAGACGCACCCGCACCTACAAAACTTTCTATTGACTTTATAATATTTGATTTTCCAGAGTTATTTTCACCTACGAGGGCAAATATATTTTTAATTGGAAACTCCCCCGTATTTTTAATCGAACGATAATTTTTAATTTGTAGTTTGCTTAATATCATTTTTATTATCCTTAATATATGTGGCTAACATATATTATACTGAAACAATCAGTATATAAAACACTTTTTTTCGATAGAAAAAACTTAACAAATTCATCTTAAATAATAATATCTTTTAAAAAAAAGCTTTTTAAAAAGCACTTATAAGTTTTAGTTAGGTATTTTTCTTGTCAAATAAAAAATAAAAAACTCGCGAAAAAAATAAACTTTTCAATATA
>JADHVP010000110.1 GCA_016783945.1 Ignavibacteria bacterium | reverse complement strand
GCTGCCTCATGTATTGAGCAGTTCCTTCTGCAAACCAGGCTGGAACACCTATTCCTGATATCGGATAAGAAACAATAACGTTTGGATATCCATAAAGCACATCGGGTCTTTTTTCTTGTTCATAATTTAGTAATTGAAAATAAATTGCTGGGAGCTTCCTTGAGAATTTCATAGCAGCTTGTATCTGTATAATATGGACATATTCATGTGTGATTACATTTCTTAGCCAGTTGGTCGTACCCCTGAGGTTAAAATCAAGAGCTGTTGAATAGATACCTATCCTGTTATTGTAAAAATCTGTCGCTCCATTCGCAATGTCAGATACGTCTGTGATTATAAAGCTTACCTTTTGGTCAGGTTCATATTTATAAAGAGATGTAATCGGTCCATAGATTTCTTCTGCAATCTTTGCAACTTTCTGAGCTGTTCTTTCTGTTCCCTTATGGTAATTGATATAGAAATGATCAGTTTCGATTGTAAACCAATCTAGTTCTGGATGCGGATCAAACTGCGCAATTGTATTGATTTTGGGAACAAAATTTATTATCAAGCATAAAAGAATAATAAAAAAATATTTTTTATTAATCATTGATTATCTATTTGTTAATAATTATAATTGAACTGATTTTTGACGAATTAGTAAAAAGCGAGAAATTCAGCGGGTAGAAATTGTTTATAAGAATATAACTATTTACTTTTAAAAATAAATTGAGTGCTTATAGAGAAAACTTTACGTTTTGAAATATATTATTTATTTTCAATAATGCACTCAACATTTATTACTAATAATCTTAGAAAAAAGTTATTAGTAATTACAATAATAATAAATCTATTTGCCATATACAATGTTTCTTTTTCTCAGGGAAGAAGGCATTTAGATAAATTTGGGACTGGAACTTACACTTATAAAGATTCTCTCCGTAGTGGTTTAAACGATTCACTCAGAGCTATTGAAGATTCATTAAGAAACTTACCTGTAGATTCTACTGCCAGGATTAAATACTTTACTTATGAACCGGAATATACTTTTGGTACGAGTGTTGTAGATAAAACACACCCACTCTTGCTTGATAACTCTTCACATGTTAAATTTGACGTAACGTTTGATAAAAATGATAATGTGATAATCAAACAAACTTTTCTCGGTGAAGATATAAAAGCTCCTTTAGTCATACCGCTGGAAGAATATATTAAAGAACTTGCTCAAATAAATCAAAAAGAGATTTTTTCAGAACTTGTGTCCGAAAAATTTAAGGGAGTTACTACCGATGATCTTTCGCAGTTCTTCGAAAAGTTTACAGATATTACTATCCCACTCCCATTCAAAAGTGAAACTATTTTCGGACCTCCTACTATTAATCTAAAGATCAATGGTGCAATAGATATTACTGCATCCTATGAGAATATTAAGAGTGATCAACAGACTGTATCTTTCACATCCAGTAATCAGAATAACATAAATTTCAAACAAGAAGTTCAAGTAACAGCGAAAGGTACAGTGGGGGATAAGTTAACTATTGATGCTGATTGGAATACTCAAAGAACATTCGATTTTGAGAATCAACTAAAAATTAAATATACAGGATATGCTGATGAAGTAATCCAGAAGATAGAAGCGGGAAATGTTTCACTCGATACTAAATCAAGTTTGATTCAATCGACACAAGCTCTCTTCGGGATAAAGGGAGAGTTTAAACTTGGTCCATTAACTTTATCTACAGTTGTATCTCAGAAAAAAAGTAAAACGGAAGAAAAAGATTATGTAGGTGGTTCACAAGAGCAGATTTTTAATATTGCCGCTTATGAATATTCTGATAATCATTATTTTTTCGATACTCTATATAAATCAAGTTTTCTTGATGTTTTCAACAATACTTCAGGGGTATTATCACAATCAACTTATAACAACAGAGTGTTAAGTAATGATGTGTCATTTGAAGTCTGGATTCAAACAGAGGTTACGGAAATTAACAAAAGGTTTGCAGTTGCTCATACTCAATTGTATGAAGAACCTGCGGGGGGATACCTTGATACATTAATTAGTACAGAACAAGTTCCGGGAATAAGATTCTTTGGATACTTTAGACAATTAACTCAGGCGGAATATATGATTCATGAAGATGCTGGATTTCTTACATTAAAAATTAATGTTCCCGATAATTTTCGCATTGGGGTTGTTTACAGAACTAATGATTTTAAAAAGTATGGAAAAGGTCGAATAGACATTGGTGCTGAAGATACATTATTACTAAAAATGATTAAGACTGCCAACCAGAGTCCTGATGGTACACCTTTAGCATGGGAATTAAAAATGAAAAACATATACCGTCTTCCGGTGTCTAAGGTTGTCGAAGATGGATTCGAGCTTCAAATTATGTATGATGAAACGGGTATCCTTAATCCAAGACCCCCTGGAGCTGGCTTAAGCAAAGATCTAACTGAAATATTAGGTTTGGATAGATTTCAAAAGAACAGCAGGAATCCACCTGCTGATGGTTTGTTTGATTACCTTCCCGGGTTTACCATTAATTTAGAAACTGGTGATGTAATATTTCCAACATTAGAACCTTTTCGAGAAAACTTAATTAATGCTGGTTTATCAGATTCGAGCAGTTTTGTATTTGATGAACTTTACACACAAAGAAAAAGTGTTGCACAGAATTTACCCATTGCAACGAAATATCGTATTTATGGAAAGGCTAAAGGGGAAGCAGGAATAAGTAATGTTATTAATTTAGGATTTAATGTTGTTGACGGTAGCGTTAAAGTGTTTATTGGGACACAGGAGCTTAAAGTTAATGAGGATTATGTTGTGGATTACGGAACAGGTACTGTTACTATTAGAAGTGCTTCAGCACTTACATCGAGCGACCTAAAAGTAACTTATGAAACTAATGATCTTTTCCAGTTAGCATCTAAGACATTAATTGGTCTGAGAGCTGATTATAAATTGGGGGAAAATACTAATGTTGGATTTACATTTGTAAACCTTAAACAAGAAACTTTGAACGATAAGGTTAGGATAGGTGAAGAACCAACTAACAATTCAATGTTTGGTCTTGATCTCTCAACGGAAATTAAATCTAAATTTTTAACCAACCTTGTGAATTTTCTTCCCGGCTATAATACTAAAGAAGAATCTTCATTCACTTTGAAAGGTGAGCTCGCAGCAATTACACCTGACCCGAATACAAAAAGAAGCCAGATACCTCAGGATAATAATGAATCGATTGCTTATGTAGATGATATGGAGGGTGCGAAAAAGATTTTAACATTGGGTACGAATTACAGTGGATGGACTCTTAGCTCTCTTCCTGAAGACAGCTCTATTGCTAACTTAGATTCTATTAAACAAATTAAAAGAGGAAGGATGAGGTGGTATAACATTTCTAATGGTGTTGAAATAAAAACAGTTTTTCCCGAAAGAGACGTCCAACCCGGATCGGAATATTTGACTCCTTTCTATATTCAGTTCGATCCGAGAAATAGAGGTGTCTATAATTATTTTGATGATTTTGATACTATTTTAAATAAAAAGACTAATTGGAACGGTATAATGAAATACCTGAATACGACTACTACGGATTTAATAAATGAGAATATCGATTTTATTGAATTTAATATGCATGTAGAAAATTTTTCTACCGTTCAATCAATTGATCTAACCGATGCTGAGTTGATAATTGAATTAGGATCAATATCTGAGGATGCTATACCTAATGGAAGAATTGATTCTGAAGATAAAACCCAAACGGGAATTTTCACAGCGGCAGACGATATTGGTTTGGATTATCTAACAAATCCTCAAGAGTTGGATACTTTTAATGCTAAAAATAGCACCAATTATACATTGAGTCAGTTACCTGATCCTGCACTTGATGATAATACTCTAAACACAAGTATTATAGATTATGATATAATCAATGGTACACAAGATAATAGAGGATTCGAAGGAAAAAATAAACCTGATACAGAAGATCTTAACAGAAATGGAGCTTTGGACAATTATAATTCTTATTATAAATATAGTATAAGCCTTGATACAACTAACAACCAAAGAATATCAGGGAGAGGTAAGGAAGGGAGTGGTTGGTTTCAATATAGGATTCCTCTTTCTGAGTTTTCTGATGCAATAAATAATCCGACTCTTACTGATGTTCAATTTGCAAGGGTTTGGATTAAAGGTGTAGACGAGCATATCAGGATTGCATTAGTTGAATTTAATCTCGTCGGTAATCAGTGGTTTAAACCTGATAAGGAAGATACTACGTATAATATTTCTGTCGTAAGCATTGAAGAAAATCCTCAAATCTATGAAAGTCCTGTTGCGGGAGATATATTAAGGCAAACAGTTAGAAACACAACAGGTGTCGATACAAAATCTAATGAACAATCTTTATCGATTCAGGTGAGTAACCTTGTAAGAGGAGATAGAAAAATAGCCGTTAAAGATTATCAGATAAGAACCATCGATCTCTTTAATTACAAACAGATGAAGTTATTTGTAAATGGAGATCCAAGTTTTAATTATGTTGATGCAAATACTTATGATGCAGCTATGGTTATTAGATTTGGAAGTGATTCAAATAATTTTTATGAATATCGTGCCCCTGTACACCCTGATGTGAGACCGGGACAGCCCTGGAATTCTCTAAATGAAGTTACTATAGTTTTTTCAGACTTAACAAGTATAAAGATCAAAAGAGATTCTGTAAACCAGGTTGTGGATATTCCCGTTCCAAATGGACCTCCGGGAGCTTATTATAGAATAAGAGGAAGTCCTGATCTACAAATGATTCGTGAGTTTGAGTTAGGTGTTGAATGTAATAGGTCTGCTTTAAATTCCTCAATTTCAGGAAGTGTTTGGTTCAATGAAATAAGAGTTCTTAATGTAAATGACGAAGATGGTTTCGCATTTAATTTGACAGCAGGTGTACAGTTTGCCGATTTTGCGAATTTTGGATTTAGTTTTCAGAAGCAGGACCCAAACTTTCATGCACTTGATTTAAGAGAAGGTACAAGAAATACCGGACAATCGTGGGACTTCAGCGGTACTATCAATGTGCATAAATTAATTAACAATGCACTTGTGTCTGTATTTTCAGATGAGTGGAAAGATTTTATTACACTTCCTTTGTCCTTCAGGCATACGGAGAGTCTTACCAATCCTAAATATTATCCAGGCACAGATATCGAATTGGAAAAAGCTGCAGAGGAAAGGTATAAAAAAGTATTAGCAGAGACAAATAATGAAACTCTTGCGGCAAGGGAACGTGAAAATATGTTAATAGAAGCTCAGACTCTTGAGGTAAGGAATAATTTATCTTTTAATGGTTTGGCATTCAAATTTCCTGGAAATAATTACCTTGTTAATAATATTCTAAATACTATTGCTGCTAATTTCACCGCTTCTTTCCGTAATTATAGAGATGTTACTTATGAGAATCAAAATGACTTTGCTTATAACGGTGATGTTAGTTTTAATCCGAATTTTGATTTAGTCGATAAATTCAATGTTAGTTTAGGAAAATTGTTGTTCATTGGAGAGGAATACAAGGATGCAAAATTATATTTTTGTCTCCCGTTTATTGCGCTTGCTCCTTTGTTCTCCAGTGATTTTAATGCGAGTACAGATTTCAACAGGTCGGAGAATGGATCTAAACAACGAAGGTACGAATATGATGATCCAACAGGGAGATCATTTACAGCAAATCGGGGATTTGGATTTAAATGGAAGTTTATTGAGAATTGGATAGTTGATCTGACTGGTACGTATGATTTTAGGGCCGGTAGTAACCTTACACCGCTGTTAACCTATAACGATAGTTTAAATACCCCAAGACCTGAGAGCGAGGTTTTTGGAAACATTTTCTTTAACAAGGGTTTAATAAATTTTGGTGATGACCTTGATTATACACAAACAACAGTATTTAATCCGAGGTTTAATATACCTGTTATAAACAAATTTTTAGATCTTAATTTGGATTATTCTGCTGCTTACGGTTGGATAAATCCAAATACTACTACCAACATAGGTTATAATGTTAGATATCAAACTAACATAAATGCCGGAACCAATCTAAAAGTTAGTGAAATCTTATCTTTATTTGGTTCAGGTTCTGATGTTCAAAAATCTAATTACAAAGGAGGAGGGCAAAATAGTAATGGTAAAATATCAGACGATAAGCAGAGCATAACAGATGTATTTAAACTTCTTGCGACCTTCATTCCTGATAATATTAATGTCTCCTATAATCAATCTAACACGGTTTCGAACCCGGGAGTAGAAGGCAGACCCGGTTTTGGCAATTTTTGGATGAGTCCTACAACAAATGAAGAATTAGGACCTTCGAGGTCATATCAACTTGGATTAAGTATGTTTCCAGGTAAGCGTATACCAAACTTAACGCTAACAGATGCATACAGTCAAACAAATACGGTTTCTTTCACTACAACTATAAATCCTATTCTTCCAGAAGCAATCAGGATGAATCTAACATTTAAATCTAACTGGGGATTTAATAATACCGCTTCTTATATATCTGCTCATGATGGTACTTTAACAAACCCAACAAGCAAAAGTAACAGCTACACCTCAGGGTATTCTATGTTCTTTTCCGGTAATGTTGAAGAATTACGTTTTGAGAGTTCAACGAACCCTGATGTTAATCTTAAAAATATTTCTTCAGCTTTTGAAGATAATATAGCCTCTTTCCCGTTTCCTAATTGGAGTTTGACAATTTCCGGAGTAGAAAAATTTCCGATGTTTGCTCAATTTGCAACATCGGTTACTATAGAAAATAATTTTTCGTCAGAATACAGCAAGGGTTTCTCTGTTGATAACAGGAATATCGAAATTCCCGGAAGTCAGAATGTAACTCAATCATTTAATCCACTGTTTGGAATGAACATTACATTCAAAGAAATGTTAGGGGGGAGTATGACGGCATCATTCAGAATCAATAGCTCGGTGTCGAATAGATTGGTTCCGTCAAGTAATCTTATTCAAACCACGAACACTCATGATTGGAGTCTTACTGCAAATTTTGCTAAGGCTGGATTTGAAATACCTTTGTTTGGGCTCTCACTGAAAAATGATATATCTTTTGATCTTACTATATCTAAGAATGTAAATAATCCTACTGATTATATTTTCACTTCCGATATTCCTGATAAATTACCGGGCAACGGTTCTTCCATTTTCACTGTAAATCCTTCAATTCAGTATTCACTTAGTTCGAAAGTACAGATGCAATTGTTTTATAAATACATAAAGACGGAACCGACTCAAGGAACAGTTAATACAGTACCGAGAACTTCTAATGAAGGAGGATTGAATATTAGAATTTCAATTCAGTAGGAAGATTCTTATTTAAACAAACCTTGTTTATTTTTCCTTAATAATAATTTCTTTCGATATAATTTTTGTTCTTATATCTTCTACTTTATCTATTACTTCTTTTGCGATTAATTCTTTATTGTTTTCGTCATAAACATAATCAACCCCCTTCTCTTTTAATCCTAAGGTTTTTACACCTCCTGAAAATTTATTGTCTAAAAAGTCTTTAATAGTCTGATAAATTATTTCGTCAACTTGTTTGGTCATACTTGTTAAGATAAAGCCGGGGGCTTCATTATATTGGTCAAGGTCAACACCGATAGCTAATTTGTTTTCTTCCCGTGCCGCTTCGAACAATCCAAGTCCTGATAGACCCGAAGCATGATAAATGATATCAGCACCGTTAGTATATTGACTAAGTGAGATTTCTTTTCCTTTCCCGGGATTCTTAAAACCATCTGCTGAAACGCTCACATAACCTGTTAAAACCTTACAATCGGGATTTACATATTCAACTCCTTGAACGTAACCTGTTTCAAATTTTTTTATTAAAGCTGATTCCATACCACCGAGGAAGCCAACCTTATTAGTTTTTGTCAATAAACCTGCGATTGCACCTACAAGAAAAGATCCTTCTTCTTCTTTGAATTCTA